>CAYGPP010000063.1:9217-20210 GCA_964351885.1 uncultured Marinoscillum sp. | reverse complement strand
ATAAAATATTAGACTTACAATCTTTGCAATAAGCCCAATAATTATCGGGAATACCTAACCATGTACATTTAGTTTCTTGATATTTTTTTCTTTCCGATAATATCAAAAGAAAAATTCTGAAATGACAATCCACTCAGAGAACCCATATCAAATCGAGCAGGAATCAGCTCCTAATTAATCTCCTCTTCTCTTTCGTTTGCTTCCGCCTTGGGCTTTATCACCACGGGTTATGGGACTTTTGTGCTTTCTGGCTTTACGCTTATATGAGCCACCTTGATTGAACTTGGTGTTCTTCAATTTCTTATCATGAAAAGCTGCTCCTGGCCCAAGATCACTGTTGAGTCTATGACCAGTATTGATCTCTTTCTTCTTCGGGCGCTCTTCGGGAGCAAGCTCCGTCGAAATTTCAACTTCTTCTGGGAATGGTAATTCTGGGATAGGCGTTTTCATCAATTCCTCTATCGCTTCTTTATCCGGTTGTTCCTTCTCAGTGTAGAAAAGTATTGTATGACCCTGCTCCTCTGCCCTCCCCGTTCTACCGATACGGTGCATGTAGTTCTCAGGGAATCCTGGAGTATCGAAGTTGATCACATGTGTGATCTTATCTAAATCCAATCCACGAGCCATTACATCTGTGGCTATCAATATCCGGTTAGTTCCCTCCTCGAATTGTTTGATGGATCTAATCCTGTAATTCTGAGACTTGTTGGAATGTATGATACAACTCTCGTTTTCATAGTACATTCCTACTTCTTCAAACAGCCGATCAGCCCCTTTCTTGTTGGACACAAACACCAACACCTTTCTGTAAGTTTCTCTATTACGTAGAAGATGAACTAACAAATTAGCTTTAGTATAAAAATTACGAACTGGATAAGCTACCTGATCAATATTCTCAAGTGGTGTTCCACTTACCGCAATAGAAATTTTCTTTGGAGCAACGAAAAAATCATTGATCAACAATTCCACATCATCCGTCATAGTGGCGGAGAACATAATGTTCTGACGCTTTTCTGGAAGCAACTCCATAATATTGGTGAGCTGAAAACGAAAACCCAAATCCAACATCACATCTACTTCATCTATAACCAATTTCTTCACATCCTTGAGGGCAAGCGCTCTACTTAGCACCAGATCATATAACCTACCTGGTGTTGCCACAATGATATCTGCACCTTCGAGCACTTTGATTTTCTGAGTGTTGATATTGGTACCACCATACACTCCTGTGGCTCTCACATTCATGTATTTGGCATAGTCACCAATTTGATCGACCACTTGCAATACCAACTCTCGTGTAGGAACCAAGATCAAGGCCCGTGGATTGATTTGGGTGGAAAACTTCAAATCCTTGAGGATCGGAAGCATGTAAGCCAATGTTTTACCCGTTCCAGTCTGTGCAATTCCGAGCACATCTTTTCCTGATAAGATCACCGGATATGCTTCCTCTTGAATGGGCGTAGGCTGAGTGAAGCCCAGATCTTCAATTGCGGATCTTAGCGGATTGGATAAATTAAGGTCTTCGAAGGATGTCATGGATAATAATATTGAAGGGCAAAAATAGCTTCTTTGAGGCGCACTTACATGGAGTCCATGAGACAATTACACAAATGAGTTTCCTTCACTAGGTTTATCCATTACTTTCATACTTGCTCCAAATAAGCCCATCTGCCATCAGATTCTAAGATTCTATTCTTAAATTTAAACATGCGCTATTTACTAGTCATTGCAATACTTCTGATTAAACTCCCACTACTCGCTTGTTCGTGCTCTGCTTTCTCTGAGGACTTTGAGGAAGTCTCTCGCTTTTTAGGACAAGTATTTCAAGGAACAATCATCAAACAAGTCATTGAACCTAATGAGGTTCCCTATTATCCGGAAACTTTCGCGCCTAGAACCATTTGGGTTGAAGTAGATCATGTTTGGCTTGGAGCGATGAATGTCGGCGACACTATTCAGATAAACTATCACCACATTTCATCTTGTGGTTTTACTACCATGGAAAACGATGAATTCATTTTCACTTTAGCAAAAACTGAACCCGTACCACTCGAATGCTACTGTGGGTTAGCTACTGAAGAAAATATTCGAAAGGTTGATAGTTATTTCAATCCCGTTCTTGCTTCAAAACTTGGGGCCGGCTCTGCTATATTTCCTAACCCCGCCAGATTCGAATTGAATATTGAGTGTGCTTCCGAGCTCCTCTCAGTTAGAATTTTAGACACATCCGGTCGAATTATTTTGAAATCCACTGAGCAGAAGATCAATATATCCACGATTCCTAAAGGAATATACCTCGTAGAAATGGTTCAGTCTGATGGTTCGATCAAAACTGAAAGATTAGTCAAACACTAACCTCTTAGTCTCATTTAGTCACTTTCCGTTCTTGCTTCCACTTACTCTCGAAATAATATTGAAGAGCAAAACCTCTTGATAAAGAGTATCTTTCATAAACAGAACGAAAACCAACCGAAAAATGAAGATCCAACTCAAACTAGAGCAGCTAGCCATGCTAGGTCTGTCTATTTATCTCTTCGCGCTCACTTCATTTGATTGGTGGATTTACCCAGCATTGATTCTGCTGCCAGATATTGGAATGATTGGTTATATGTTCAATGCGAGGATTGGAGCAATCACTTACAACTTCACACACCACAAGGGCCTGGCCGCTGTAGCGCTGATAGCAGGCTGGCACTTTTCCATTCCTTTCTTGGAACTGGCCGGGATCATTTTGTTAGGTCATGTGTGCTTTGATCGGGTATTGGGCTATGGCTTAAAATATCCAGACAATTTCAAGCACACTCACCTCGGTTGGCTCAATCATGTGAAGTAACTTCACCGCTTCATTAACCTTTAGCACATTTCATGCAGAGAATTGGTCAGATCACGCTCATGGTAAGAGATTACGATGAGGCCATCGAATTCTATACTAAAGTATTGGCATTCAAGCTAATAGAGGACACCAAACGAAGCGATACCAAACGTTGGGTAGTCGTTGCTCCTCCGGGAGAAAACACTTGTCACCTACTCTTGGCAAAAGCTGTAGGAGAAGTACAGGAACATACAATAGGGAATCAAACTGGTGGTCGTGTATTTCTCTTTCTATATACAGATAGTATTGATCGGGACTATGGAAGTCTACTGCTCTACGGTGTGAAAGTGAAGCGCCCACCAACTATAGCTGATTTTGGAAAGGCCATGGTCTTTGAAGATTTATATGGGAATTTGATCGACTTGATTGAGCCTAAGACCTGAATAGTTCTCTTCTGCTTATTTGAAAATACGATTGCTCAAAAATTGAATGGCCAAGGTGATGAAACCCACCACGGTGACCGAACTAATAGGCATCAAAATGGCTGAAACAACTGGAGTCAAATGTCCTGTTATGGCAAAACTTAATCCGATAATATTGTAAGCGAAGGATATCACAAATGCGATAACAATAACCGTCATCACCGCTTTTGAAAATCTTAAAATAGCACCTAGTCTGGTAATAGAATCTGCTTTCAAGAGCGCATCGCACGCAGGGCTGAATTGATGAACATCTTCACAAACGGCTATACCTACATTAGCAGTTTTCAATGCTCCAGCATCATTGAGTCCATCTCCAAGCATCAATGTTTGCTCTTTTAACTGCTCAATATGCTGAAGCTTTTCGTGAGGTTTCTGATTAAACTTCAGCTCATCGAAATATGCACTAAGCACTCCACGCTGGCCATCATTGTCTCCAGACAGTAGCTCCAGATTAAACCTATTCTTTAGACCATTGAGCAAATCAAATATTCCTTTTCGGTATTCAGTCCCAATACTATATCTCCCCAGCACTTCATCACCTATAGAAACGTAAACCTCCGTTTCGTTTGTACTCGATCGGTCATTAGCTACCAACTCCGCTGATCCAATTCTAATATTGAGTCCATTCACAGTGGCAATAATTCCTTTACCAAGCTGCTCCTCAAATTCTGAAATAGGCAACTTCTCAATATTAGAACTGATACTACTCGCTATCAATTTACTCAGTGGGTGTGCTGAGTTAGCGCAGACAGTTTTAATAAGCTGGAAGTGCTGCTCCTTTAGTTCTTCTCCCTGAAAGGTTACGTTGTTTTGCTGAGAAGTGGTGATTGTCCCTGTCTTATCAAAAATGATCGACCTCACTTTACTTAATTGCTCTATTACTAATGCATTTTTCAGGTACAAACCTTGCGAGCCAAACACACGCATTCCATGGCCTAGGCCGAACGGCATAGCCAAAGCCAAAGCACATGGACAAGCCACAATCAAAACCGCCGTGGTAGCTTCCCACATGATATCAGGATTCATGAAATACCAGTATATATATGTCGCACTCGCTAATAGAAGAATCGCAGCAGTAAAGTACTGGCTCACTTTATCGATCAATCCTCCATAAGCAGGTCCATCTGTGTCTCCTGTGCCCTGACTGTTCCAAAGCTGGGTCAATTCACTATTATCTACGGTCTTACTCAATACTACCTCAAGACTTCCTCCCATTTGTCGTCCACCAGCAAACACCTTGTCTGAAATAGTTTTCTGAACTGGGACGGCCTCTCCTGTCACAAAACTGTAGTCAATTTTGCCTTTACCTTTTACGATCTCACCATCTGCAGGAATCAACTCCTGGCTGTGCAGAATGATCCTATCACCTTTATTGAGTTCTTTGATCATTACCACTTCTTCTGCGTTATCGACACCTATTCGGGTTACAGATATGGGAAAATAGGAAGTGTAATCTCGATCGAATGCCAGCGCTTGATAACTCTTACCCTGATACCATTTACCTATTAATAGGAAAAACACCAGACCTGTCAGAGAATCCATGTAACCTGACCCTGATTGAGATAAAATTTCGATGACACTTCTTATAAAAAGCGTGGCAATACCTAAGGCAATCGGCACGTCAATATTCAAGTACTTGTGCCTCAGTCCTTTTACAGAGCTAACGAAATAATCTTTAGCAGCATAAAGCATAACTGGAATCGAAAGACCCAGGTTAATCCAGCCGAAGAGTGATTTGAAAGTATCTTCTAATTGAAATCCAACATCGAGATATTCAGGCAAACTGATGAGCATACTATTGCCAAAGCAAAAACCTGCCACGGCAATCTTCATCCCTATTCCTGAAGGGTCGAGCTTCTTTTTGGAAGCATTCAAACTATCCAAATTGATTGCAGGTGGATACCCAATTTGTGATAACAATAGTGCAACCTTCTTAAGGGATATATCTGACTTTCTATACGTTAGGGTAACTTCTTTACGGACGAAATTGACTTCCGACTTAATGATAGCTATGCTGAGTTTAGGTAGGTGCTCCAATAAATAGATACAGGAGCTACAGTGAATGCCCCCAACGTAAAGCTGCACTACAGAGATTTCCTCATCATCATAACGTAGGAGCCTATCTATAACTTCGGGGATTTCAAGAAAAGCAAATTTACGCTCGGCAGCTAAAGTGTCTTCTACCTTAAATGCCTTTAGGTCGGCATTTTCATAATACTGTGTAAGATCAGAGCTAGTGATCAGCTCATAGACAGCCTTACAGCCTATACAGCAAAATTGGTGATCGTTAAAATGGATAATTTCCTCACATGGCTCATCACAATGATGACATTTGACCTCTTGTGCAACTAGTGTTGTCATTATTCAGATAATGTATCCATAGGATTATTGGGAATAATCAATACCGGGACTTGACTATTAGCCATTATAAATTTTACGTGACTACCGGGGTGGTTATCTGTAGCGTTGCTATTTACTCCCATTAAAATAATATCTAATGTGTGCGCTGAAATGTATTCTAGAATTGTAGTCTCCACTTTACCCTCCATTAATTCCGCTTTCACTTTCACTTTTCCACCAAGCTCAAGTTGCGCACAAAAGTCATTCATATCACTCTTCAGTGAATTAAAAATTTCATCATTACCATCATTATCACTTCTTTTGGGCGTTGAAAATTTGGCATGCGAGGGATATACGTGCAGTAGCGTGATCTCTCCATCTGGATCTACCATTTTCATTCCTTCCTGAACGGCATTCCAAGCGGCCGCTGAAAAATCAGTGGGAATCAAAACCTTCTTGTAAGAAATCATCTGCGATTATCAATATAATACAAAATCAAAACTACAGAGTCGATATTTCGCTCATGGTGAGTTACCTCAACCGAAAAACTGAAATAAATCAGTATTTCTGGCTGCTGTTTGCTAGGTTTATGGAAGTGAAAATAACATCTCACATACCCATCAAATGCTGCTGAATAACGAATTTCTTGCTTCTAAAAATGGATTTGATCTACTCAATAGAATTTTTCTTGGGGCAGGTGAAGGAATCATTATTGTTGACAATAAGGGTAAGATAAAATTGATCAACAAAAGAGCTGAGGATATCTTCGGGTATGATCAGAATGAATTAATTGATCATGTTATTGAGGATTTGATTCCCCGAAAATATCATAAAGCACATGTACCAAAACGTGATCAATATATCAATAAGCCAGTTACTCGTCCAATGGGCATTGGTAAAACACTTAGAGGGCTACGCAAGTCAGGTGACGAATTTCCAGTTGAAATCAGTCTGAGTTATGTAGAGCACGAAGGAGATAAACTCGTTATTGCATTTATATCTGATATCACGTTAAGGAAAGTTCAAGAAGACGCACTAAAAGCCAGTAAGGATGAACTCGATCAGCACGCCCAAGGATTAGAGGTCAAAGTCAGAAACAGAACCCAAGAACTAGAGCATCTCAACCTTGGTTTAAAAAGTCAAATTAGAGAAAGAAAGCTTGCCGAACATGCCCTAAAGGATAGCCTTGCAGATTTGACTAAGGCCGAAAAAGAACTGAAAGATTCTTTGGAGAAAGAGAAAGAATTGAACGAAATGAAATCAAGGTTCATCTCAATGGCAAGTCATGAATTTCGAACGCCACTTACAACCATTCAATCATCGGCTGATTTAGTAGCGAGATATACTCAGGAAGACCAGCAAGAAAAACGCGAAAAACACATTTTTAGAATAAAGAACTCCGTTCAGAACTTAACAAATATCCTCAACGATTTTCTGTCTTTAGAAAAACTAGAGAGCGGTACTACAAGAGCTAATTATACTGAGTTTGGACTTTCAGCTATTTTTGAAGAAATAAGTGAAATGTTTGAATACACACTCAAAACTGATCAGCGACTTATCATTTACGAAGTGCCAAAAATGAAAATAAAATCCGATCCACACTTATTAAAAAACAGCGTAATCAATTTGGTCTCGAATGCTGTAAAATATTCACCAGAGCGGTCTAACGTAGAAATCATCACAACTCTCACTCAATCTGAATTGAATATTACGATCAAAGATCAGGGAATCGGAATTTCTAAAGATGATCAGAAAAATCTCTTTCAGAGATTCTTTAGAGCAGAAAATGCAACCAACATTCAAGGTACTGGGCTAGGCCTAAATATTGTCAAGAGATACATTGACCTCCTTGGAGGCAGCATTACCTTTACAAGCAAAGAAAATGAAGGCAGTGAGTTTACCATTACCTTACCTTCGGATAAAATTGGGGTCCAAAATTAACATGATGAAAAAGAAAATATTGGTTATTGAAGACCAACCAGACGTAAGAGAAAATATAGAAGAGTTACTCGACCTCTCAGGGTATGATGTGATCTCTGCTTCTAACGGCAAGGAAGGAATCAAGAAAGCACTCTCTGAGCGCCCTAATCTAATCCTCTGCGATATCATGATGCCCGAAATGGATGGATATGAAGTACTCTATTTGATTGCTAAAAATCCTGAAATCGCTTCTACGCCCTTTATTCTTCTAACGGCAAAAGCTGAAAAAACTGATTTCCGAAAGGGAATGAATATGGGCGCTGATGATTACATCACCAAGCCATTTGACCAGATGGAATTATTGAGTGCGGTGGAGCGCAGGCTTTTGAAATATGATACACTATCAAGTAATGAAAGTCTTGCTGAGTTTGTCAGTAGGGCAAAAGCTTACAATGGATTAAGTGAACTAGAATCTGAAAGTAAGACCCGAATGTTTCAGAAGAAAGACATCATCTACCGCGAGGGAGATTTTGCTTCTTACGCGTACAAAATCAAGACTGGTAAAGTGAAAACTTATCAAATTAACCTTGATGGTAAGGAGTTCATCCATGACCTTCTCAAGGCAGGAGATTTTTTAGGTGAAAATGCCTTGATCCAAGACTGTGAGCGCACAGAGTTTGCACAGGCACTAGAGGAAACTGAGTTGCTGCTCATTCCACGAAAGGACTTTCAGGATATGATTTTTCAGAATAGAGAAGTGTCTGGACAATTCATAAAGATGCTTTCTAAAAACCTACTAGAAAAAGAACATGATCTGGTAGAAATGGCTTACGATACTGTCCGTAAAAGAACCGCTGACTCGCTAATGAAACTTCATGAAACGTACGAGAAAGATAAGTTCGATGTATCCCGATCTGATCTCGCCAGCATGGTAGGCACGGCTACAGAATCCGTGATACGTATCCTGTCAGAATTCAAAAAAGATGGCTATATCAAAATAGAAGGCAGCACCATTCATATTCTTGATAAGGAGAAGTTGGGGGCTGTGAGGTTTTAAATTGGAATTCTTTGAGTTATCGGATAATAACGACACTGTCCATGATTGGTGTCTTCACTTTGGTCTTGACAGATTTAATGCACAGTCATAAGAAGGAAATCAAAGCATTCGTAAAAGAGAATCGTTTGAAATGGGACGATTTAAGGGATTTGACCGAGATTATACGCGAGTATGATCATTTGAGGTTTTAAGGACTGTTAAATCCGCACCATGGTTAGTATCCTCATTCAATACTTTCTTCTTTTTTCATAGAGATAGACACCAAAAAGAAGGGAAAACAAACGAGCTATTCCCTGATGATCACTGATGAAGAAGAATGCAGAATACAAACCTTCCATAAGAACTGTCCATTTTTCACGATGGAATCACTCTAGAAACGTTTCACTCAAGGGTCACAGGTATATCAAACTCAATATTTACTCAGTAAATTGCCTAGCAGAAAGAATTCAGGCCTTGTTTGATCATTTCTCCTTAAATCTCAAAAGTAAAAATGAACGGATCGTCAAAGGTTAATCTCATCATCTTCTTTATTGTACTTCTCTCTCCTTTCAATCTATTCGCTCAAAAGTCATCCGTGTCGATCTCGGGAACGATCAAGGATAAGAACTCCAGTGAGGTGCTTTCTTTCGTGACGATTGCGCTCAAAAAAGCCAGTGACTCTACACTGATCACAGGTACCATCTCCAATGAGAATGGCTTTTTTACCATCACTGATGTGAAGCCCGGAGAATACTTATTAGAAGTCTCTTACTTAGGGTTCGATAGAAACCTGAGCCCACTATTTGTAGGATCAAATTCTGCCTACCTAGATCGTGGAATTATCAGCCTCGTGGAAAACACTCAGCAGCTCGATGAAGTAACGGTTACTGGAAAAAAGGATGCAGTGAATGGCCCTATGGATAAGAAAACCTATTCCATTGAGGACAATGTGAGCCAAGTTGGTGGTAGTGTGCTTCAATCCATGCAAAACCTTCCGGGTGTCTCTGTCCAAGATGGACAAGTGCAACTCCGAGGTAGCGATCAGGTCATGATCCTCATTGATGGAAAACAAACCGCCATTACTGGCTTTGGTAATCAGAATGGTTTGGATAATATCCCATCTTCAGGCGTAGAAAAAATAGAGATAATCAACAATCCTTCAGCGAAGTATGATGCCAATGGCAATGCTGGGATTATCAATATCATTATGAAAAAAGAAGATCAAACAGGGTTCAATGGAAAAGTCGGACTGACTACTGGCTTAGGCGCTTTGTGGGTACGTAGAGAAAACCTACCTGGTATCCGTCCACAGTATCAAGCCACGCCAAAGATCAACCCTTCCATTTCATTGAATTACAGAACGAAGAAGGTCAATTTCTTTTTGCAAGCAGATAACCTCTATACCGAAACACTAAACAAAAATGAATTTGCGACCCGTACTTATGATGACGGTACAGTTGTCAAACAACAGTTAAAGCGAAACAGGAATACTAATTTCTTCACGTCAAAAGCTGGAATGGACTGGTTTCTGAATGACAAGAACACCCTAACCATCTCTGGTTTGTTTATTCAGGAATCTATAGAGGACTATGGCGATCAACCATTTTTCGATGGTGGTACCAATGAAAACTTGAGGCTGTGGCAATTTCTTGAAGATGAAGTACTCACCGCAGTAATGGGATCTATTGCGTACCAACACAAATTCATGCAGCCCGGTCATAAACTAGATGTGGGTTTCAATTATACTTTTGACAGAGAGGACGAGAAGTATTTCTTCACCAACACACTACCGACATTCTCAAATGAGGAGTCGTTTTTTCTGATTGCAGATCAGAAGGTGGCAGACTTCAATCTGGACTACACCCGACCGTTGAGACATGGTCTTTTGGAGACCGGAATCAAGTTTAGAAGAAGAACCATTCCTACTGATATGCAATTCAATCCTGCAGTAGAAAATTCAGTTTTGGATACGGGAGCCGATGGTCAGGCTACCTACTCAGAAACCATCCCAGCTATTTACGGAAACTACCTGTATCAAGTAAAAAGGATGGAAGTTGAATTGGGATTGCGCGTAGAGTATGTAGACCTCAGCTATGCTGTAGACCCCAACCACAATACCTATTCGAGTGATGGGTATGACTATTTTCAACCGTTTCCCAATGCGAGATTTACCTACAACCTGGATGACCGAAACAAACTCTCGGCTTTCTTTAACCGACGAGTGGATAGACCTGACGAGGTAGACATCAGGATTTTCCCTAAGTACGATGATGCAGAAATTATCAAAGTAGGTAATCCTGCCTTAAGGCCACAATTCACCAATGGTTTTGAGCTTGGCTACAAAAACGTCTGGGACAAAGGATATTTTTATGGAGCAGTTTATCATAGAATGTCCGACGAGAC
>CAYGPP010000063.1:0-9207 GCA_964351885.1 uncultured Marinoscillum sp. | reverse complement strand
CCATCACCCGAATTGCTACTACGTTCGGTACTTCTAATTTGATCTATAACATCTCCCAGAACGCTGGCAAGAGCAACAATACTGGAATAGAGTTGGTGCTCGCTCAGGACGTATCAGAGCAGGTTTCTGTCAATATTAATCTGAATGGCTTCTATAATCAGCTTGACGCCTTCACCGTCACCAATCTATATCCATCAGAGAATCTGTTCACAGCTGCTCGGCAAGAGGTTTTTTCTGGAAATGCAAAAGTTAATATGATTTTCAAACTACCTAAAAGTCTTGATGTTCAACTGACTGCTATCTACCTAGCTCCTGACATCCTCCCGCAAGGCACCATTGACTCAAGATTTTCATTGGACTTGGGAATCAAAAAAGGAATTCAAAATGGAAAAGGTGAGCTATTTGTCAATGCCACTGATTTGCTCAACACCATGGTCATTCGAAAAGAAATTAACGGAAACAATTTCAGTCTAGTGAGTAGTGATTTCTATGAAACTCAAGTGATAAGGCTTGGATACAATTATAAATTCTGAGGAATAGACAGGAAACTAATTTTGTCCTCCTCTCCTCATAGAGCTTCACATCATGCCGGCTTATTGGTCGTGGTT
This sequence comes from uncultured Marinoscillum sp., assembly GCA_964351885.1. Lineage (GTDB taxonomy): Bacteria > Bacteroidota > Bacteroidia > Cytophagales > Cyclobacteriaceae > Marinoscillum. The sequence goes on along the minus strand of CAYGPP010000063.1, from coordinate 8,599 downwards.
ACCTAAAGTGTTACAGTGTCTATTGCTCTGATCCACACCATTCCAAATTCAGAAAAAGCGAGAGAACCAATCCAAATTCGCTCCTTTGAGCCAAATTGCGACTTCATAACAATGATTTGGTGAAACGAAAACAATCTACCCCAAACTCCTATGAATATAAAATACGCTTACACCATTCTCTACGTACAAGACGTACCTCAATCGATTGACTTCTACAGTAATGCTTTCGGGTTTCAGCAGAAATTTCTAACTCCAGAAAAAGACTATGGCGAAATGGTTTCAGGAGAGACGACCATTGCTTTCGCAAACTATGAGCTAGGGCATTCAAACTTCAAGAAGGGCTTTACTCCAAGCAGCGTCGATAATCAACCCATTGGAATCGAGCTGGCATTTACCAGCTCAAACGTAGAAGGTGCGATGAAAAGCGCGATCGAGCATGGCGCCATCCTTCTGGAAGAAACGGTAACCAAACCATGGGGACAGCAAGTCGGCTATGTTAGAGATTTGAACGGCTTCATTATTGAAATTTGCAGTCCGCTTTAGATAAGGTTTCTGCTTCTAACAAAAATCAACAGACCAAGAGTGTCTTTAAGTACCGACTTAATCAAGAATCCTAGAAAACTCTTCATAATTGATGGTATTGGAGCACTTGTGTCCGCCTTCTTGTTGGGAATTATTTTGGTAAGGTTCGAAAATCTATTGGGAATCCCAGCCTCAACACTTTACGTTCTGGCTTCCTTCCCGATCTTATTTGCCATTTACGATGTTTACGCATATTCAAAAGCCAAGAATGTAAGTTGCTTTTTGCGAGGTATAGCCGTTATGAATTTATCCTATTGCTTACTATCAATTGGGTTAACCCTATTTCATCATGAGATAATTACGATTTATGGTTGGGCTTATATGATAGTTGAAGTGGTCCTTGTTGGAGTTCTTGCTTTCATTCAATTTCGGGTAGCTCGAAAGCTGATTAAACACACCTTATGATTTTAGCCAATTTTTAGTTTTTATCGTATTCTGTAAAAAACAAAATCTTGAGATCTCGTCCGAATTAAATCATGATCCAAAGAAAACACCTCGCACTCGTCATCATCCTGTTTCAATCACTGCTAGTCATTGGACAATCAAATGACTATGTCCTTAAAATCACCCAAGTTACTAGTGACGCTTATATCTACACCACATACAAGTCGTACAACAACAAACCAATGGCGGCAAATGGACTGTATTTGGTATCCGATAGTGGAGTAGTAATGTTCGATACTCCTTGGAATTCATTTCAGTATCAGCCATTGCTTGATAGCATAAAACTCAAGCACGATAAAGAAGTAGTCATGTGCATCTCCACCCATGCACATGAGGACAGAACTGGAGGCTTGGACTACTATAAAGGACTTGGCATCAAGACATACACTACTACCAAGACGGACTCCATTTCTGAAAAATATGGAGATCCAAGGGCAGAGTTTCTTATCGCTAATGATAGCTCATTTAGCCTAGGGCAGTATTCGTTCAAAACCTACTACCCTGGTCACGGACATGCTCCGGATAATATTGTGATTTGGATCGAAGAACTAAAGGTTCTCTATGGTGGGTGTGCCATTAAAAGCACAGAATCATACAACCTAGGATACGTTGGAGATGCAGATCTAAAAAGCTGGAAAGGAGCTATCGAAAGACTGCTCATAAAGTACAAAGACGCTGAGTACATCATTACAGGTCATCAAGACTGGAAAAATAAGAATTCTCTGAATCATACATTAAGGCTTCTTATAGATGTTAAAAAGTAGCATTTGATTGTCCATACGTTTTTCAAAAGAATGCATCAGTGAATGATTCTTAATTGCCTTACCGACTATCAATCCATCAAAATCCATATGACTGCTAAATAGTCCTAAATAAACGATTTACTTTTTTCCACTATCGATGGTTTTAATAACTTCATTTTCTGGATATCACGAAGATGAATACAAAGTTGAAAATCACCCGTTTCTTACTGTCACTAATAGTCGGTATCATATTGCTACAAGCGAAACTGATAAGTGCTCAGCCTTCAGGCATTCTAAAACAAAAATTTCATCCTGATTCCGTTAAGTTTACCATTGACGAGTTTCACGAAGGACTCAGCAAACATCATCCAGCATATTATCGCTACAACTCAGTAGCACGTTTTGATTCATTTATTGACTCTTTAAAAGCCTCATTTACTGATTCACTGACCATACTGCAGAGTTATGAAAAACTCAAAATGGTTATAGCCAATATTAATTGTTTGCATACTGAGATAATTATCTCTGAAAAGCAACGGGCAGCACTAAATAAGGAACCAAATCTGTTCCCTTTCCAAATCTTGTTTGATGGTGATCAAGCTTTTGTAGTAAAAAATAAATCCGATAATTCTGCCATCCAACCAGGCGATGAACTATTAAGCATCAATGGCCGTAACGTTTCAGAAATCCGTGATAGGCTATTTACGCTAATTCCTACCGATGGATATAACCTGACGATGAAATATCGCACGTTATATCTCCTATTTCCTCTTTGGTATCGAATTATAGATCCCGTGGATGATTTTCAAATTGAACTCAAACAGAATGGTGTATTAAATAGCTATCAAATATCTGGAGGCCTAATAGATGATATAGCTGAAGATAATTTCATTTCACCTCCAATATTTGATAGAGAACTAGAATTTGAAATTCTCGATGGAATCGCTTACCTGACTATCAACACTTTTTCTAATTCCGATATAAGAGCTGGTAAGCAAAAATTTAAAAAGTTCATTGATCAAGCCTTTAGTATTATCGCCGATCAAGGAATTGAAAACTTGGTGGTAGATGTTAGGGACAACACTGGAGGTTCTGATTCCAATGCGGCCTATTTCACTGGCTATTTCTTTGAAGAGCCATTTCGCTATTGGGATCGAATCGAAGTGACCAAAGCTGCAACGGATCAGATTAAGGGAATTAATCAGTTTTTCTTCAGAAAACCGATCAAGAAAGACAGCTCTTATCTCTGGCGAAAATCCAGAATCACCAAAGAATTTGACTTCTTCGAAGAACAAACACCTTCTGAAAATCCCTTCAGCGGAAACGCGTATTTTCTCATCAATGGTTTCTGTATGTCGTCTTGTTCTGATGTAGTAGCTATTCTTTCGGATAACAAAAAAATAATTACTGTAGGACAAGAAACGGGCGGTGGCTATCAAGGAAACAGTAGCGGTATGATGCCGGTCACCATCATAGAGCCGTATGGGTTTGGACTAACAGTACCTCTTCAAAACTATTTCAACGCAGTAGACCCAATCACTAACGCTGGCCGAGGAACCATACCAGACTATCCGGTGCGACCAAGTGTTGAAAAGGTGTTATCAGGGAAAGATATCGAAAAAGATACAGTCATTAAATTGATCGAAGCGACATATAAATAAAGTGAAGTATTTCTTTGATTCTGTCCAAATTAAAGCCGTCTAACTGGTAAAAATAGCTTACCTGATTTCTCACTATTCTTGGTCAAGCAGTTGTTAATCCTAAATTACACTCCTATTCAAACTCTGCAAGATCCAATGGATATAAAATATCTGAACCTCATAGCCGACAAGTTTCCTAACACCCGTTCTGCTGCGAAGGAAATCATCCTGCTGGAATCGGTACTGAATTTACCGAAGGGGCCTGAGCTGTTTCTGAGTGATATCCACGGAGAACATGAGTCCTTTAGGCATGTATTGAAAAATGCTTCTGGAATAATTCGCAATAAAATAGTGGAGTTGTTCTCAGGGGAGTTGACCCAAAAGGATCTTAAAACCTTTGCCAGTTTGGTTTATTATCCCGAACAGAAAATTGAGATCATCAAGGAAAAATCTCATGATATGGAAGACTTCTATGAGACGACACTTTACCAGTTGGTTCGATTGAGTAGAGAATTTGCATCCATCTATACCAATCGGAAAATTCAAAAGCTTCTTCCTGAAGATTATGGATACATCATCACCGAGCTTACCCAAGAGCGAGAGAAACTTCCCAATCAAAAGGACTACTATCACCAGATCATAAAGACCGTTATTGAAATAGATCAAGCAGATCGGCTAATCATCTCTTTTGCCAATTTTATCCAAAAGTTGGCGGTTCATAAGATTCACATCATTGGAGACATCTATGATCGTGGGCCTGGGGCTGAGCAGATCATGGATAGCCTGATGAAGTATCAATCTGTAGACATACAGTGGGGCAACCACGATATTGTTTGGATGGGAGCAGCTTGCGGTTCCAGAGCTTGTATTGCTAATGTGCTTCGTATGTCACTACGCTATGGTAACACAGACACGCTCGAGAAAGGTTATGGTATAAGTCTTATCCCCTTGGCGTCTTTTGCTTTAGCGCATTACAAAGAGGATAAGAGTGTTGTCTTTGAACCAAAAAATTCTCCTGAAGATGCGATCAACGAGAGCGAACAATGGTTGAATAAAATCATGCATAAAGCGATATCAATTATCCAGTTTAAACTCGAAGGACAATTAGCAGAGAGAAGACCCGAACTAGGCCTTGAAGATAAAATACTGCTTGATAAGATTGATTACGCCAATGGTACGATCCATTTGAAGGGGGTTGATTACCAACTAAATGATAACTTTTGGCCAACCGTTAATCTAGAATCTCCAAATGAACTATCAGAGACAGAAGCCGAATTAATAGCAAAACTCTGGGACTCCTTTCGGGAAAGCGAACGGCTTCAGCGCCACACGCGATTTCTTTACGAAAATGGAGGCATGTATAAGGTCTCCAATAAGAGCCTTCTTTATCATGGTTGCATTCCTATTGATGAGTACGGGAAATTTGAGGAAATAGCATTTGAAGGCAAAGTATTAAAAGGAAAGACCCTCCTCGATTATCTAGACCGTGTGGCTAGGGAAGCATATTTTGGTAGAAGAAAATCAAAGGAAAAGGAATTTGGCCGAGACATGATGTGGTACCTGTGGGCTGGGGCAAAGTCTCCCCTGTTTGGAAAACATAAAATGGCAACATTCGAACGCTATTATCTTCAAGATGAGAAACCTCGGATAGAACGTAAAAATGGCTACTACAAATATCGCGACGATGAGGAGACTTGTTTTATGATCTTGAGTGAATTTGGTTTGACGCATAAAAATGCTAGGATCATTAATGGACATGTACCAGTGGTAGTAAAAAAAGGTGAAAGTCCGATCAAAGCCAATGGTAAATTAGTCGTGATTGATGGAGGGTTCTCCAAAGCCTATCAAAGTGAAACTGGCATTGCAGGCTATACGCTGATCCACAATGAAAATGGACTTCAACTAGTCTCACATGAACCATTTGAGTCTACAAAGAGCGCCATCAAAAAGGAAACAGATATTGTATCTTCAGAAACCATACTATATCAGCCAACCAATAAACTGCGTGTGAGAGACACCAATGATGGCAAACGAATAGAAGAGAAAATATCAGAACTAAAAGAGCTGCTTGATTGCTTCCAAAAAGGTGTAATCAAGGAGCGGTATTTTGCTTAGCAAAACGGACCGAGGGATAATAGAATAGTTGAAACTTCTTAATACGGATCTCTCACCTCATTCAACTTGAGATAGAGGGAAGTGATCAAAACTTTCGGATTCAATAACTTCCACAAATGGATTAGGAGAATTGGTTGTTTGTTTTGGATAAGCTTACACGCTACTCAATCCGTGTCATTTCAAGACAACTTTTGATTGTTTGGTTTGATCTCCCTGAGAAATAGTGAGTATATAGATGCCCGGTGTAAGGTAACTTCTCAAATCGGTCACTTGAACCTCTGAAGAAAATGGATCAAGCACATTCTGTAATGCTATGCTACCATTTAGATCATAAATTCTCAAAATCGATTGTTCCTCCTTTAGCGGAACATCGAAAGATACTGTCAGCTCATCCGAGTAATTAGGATTGGGATAAACTGTCAAACTCATTTGGACTAAGTCTGAAGCCTTCCAATCTCCGGCTCCTTGCACTACTAACATTGGGAACACCTCATATTGTCCATCGTAATCAACCTGACGTAATTTATAATACAGTTCAGAGGTGGTAAATATCCTATCAATGAAACGATAATCTATCCTTTGTTGACTTGTACCATTTCCCTTTACGATACCTACGACTTCAAAACTCTCACCATCCGAGGACCTCAGTATTTCAAAATAATCATTATCCTTTTCAGATGCAGTACTCCATGAAAAATATACTTGTCCTTGGTTATACGTTACCTCTTGAGAAACCAAACTAACTGGTAAAGTGGTGCCCTGCTCAGGGTTTACGGTTTGACCAATAAAATCCTGCATTCCCTGAGGAGCTGAGTCCAAATTATCTTCATTAGAGATGGAAGGGGCACATTCAGTACATCCATTATCAGTAACATTTACACTACCCTGTACGAATATATCTCCACCATTTAGATCAGCAACTTCACCATTACCATTCGCGCTAATGTTTAAATCACCAAGAATTGCTATAAATCCACCATCAGCCACAAAATCTGCTGGGCCATCTACCGTTACATCCCCAGTCACAAGCAATCCACCCGATACCGTAAAATCTCCAAAAAACTCATCCCAATCCAAGTCTCCATCAATAATTAACATGCCACCACTCAATATGTTGACATCTGATGCAAACCCTGGATTAAAAGTCCCTGTGTAAGTAATCGTATCACCATTCGATATATTCACTACATCAAAAGTGCCAAAACCTGATATATTATTGCCATTATCCCAGATACCTCCATCCGTCCAAGCTGCTCTTCCTGGATCTGCTACTTGTGATGTCCAAGTCTCAGCTTGAACATCAATAGCTAAAAAGGTGATAAATAATAGAGTAAAAAAATAAGCTGATTTGCTACTCACCATATCCATAAAGTTAATTTAAAATGAAATTAGGACTAATTTACTAGTAACGCTTCAATTGATCGACTAATGTTAAAATATCTTCGATGAATGTGAAATATTCAGTTTCTTAATCAGAACCATTCACTCCCAATAAGAAAATTATACTTCGGGACTCTAGCTAAGTACCACTTTTGAACTCTAAAAACGCTATTCCTGTAATATGGCAATGGTATTCAGAGTCCCTCCTTTGAGTTCAACACCAAACTTACATCACCTATTCATTTGATTTTCATCATTCTCCAAACTAGTACATTCAACTTCCTTTGAGCTTATGCAAGAGCTCGTAGAAAAGTACAACGTACAAGGCCCAAGATATACCTCATACCCTACTGTGCCTCATTGGGAAGTCGAAAGCCACAATGATCAGAACTGGCGAGAAGCTATAACCAATTGTTTTTGGAGCAGTGGTAAGGAGATCAGCTTGTATCTGCACCTACCCTTTTGCGAAAGCTTGTGTACATACTGTGGGTGTACCACCAGAATCACCAAAAATCACAGCGTAGAAGCTCAATATATTGACTACTTACTCAAGGAATGGGCGCTCTATAAAGACACCTTCCCTGCCACTCCGATAATAAAAGAAATTCACTTGGGAGGTGGCACACCGACTTTCTTCGCACCAGAAAATTTACGAAAATTGATCGAAGGAATTACCGAAAATGTTGTCATATCGGATGATTTTGAATTTGGATTTGAAGGACATCCAAGTAATACTACTGAGGAGCATCTCAAAACATTGGTCGGTTTAGGTTTCAAAAGAATCAGCTTAGGAATACAGGATTTTGATCCTCTGGTGCAGAAAACCATCAATAGAAAACAAAGCTATGAGCAGGTAGCTGAAGTATGTGATCTTGCTCGGAAGCATGGTTTCACAAGCATTAATTTTGACCTTATCTATGGACTACCTAACCAAACGCTTGATACTATCCGAGACACTATAGAGAAGACTATCGAGCTGGCACCCACGCGCATTGCTTTTTACGGATATGCGCACATCCCGTGGATGAAGGCCGCACAGAAGTCATTCGAGCATCTGCTTCCGTGTGCGGAAACCAAAGCCTCCATGTATCAGCTTGGCAAAGCACTGCTGAGTCAGTCAGGCTTTGTGGATGTGGGTATGGATCACTTCGCTGTGACAACTGACAAACTGTTTAAAGCGTATGTGAACGGAACTATTCACAGAAGTTTTATGGGCTATACTACTCAGGAAAGTGATCTATTGATTGGTCTAGGCGTGAGTGCCATTAGTGATAGCTGGACGGCATTTAGTCAAAATCACAAGCTGCTCACCAGCTACTATAAGAGTCTTGATGAAGGTAGATTTCCCTTCTTCAGAGGACATCAACTGACACATGAAGATCTGATCATTCGCAAACATATCTTGAATCTGATGTGCAAATTCGAGACGAGTTGGGACGAACAAGAGATGCTGCTGATGGGAGTCAATTACAATTTGGCCTTGCTCGATGAGCTTCAAGATGATGGCTTGATCGAATGGAATCAATCTGGAATCAAAGTCTCTGACATTGGCAAACCATTTATCAGAAATGTGTGCATGGCACTGGATGTCAACCTTTGGGAGAAAGAGCCCAAAGCACAATTCAGCCAAACCGTTTAAGACTTTAAAGTGAAGCACACTCACCCTCAGTTTTCCATATCACAAATCCCATCTTG
>CAYGPP010000062.1:0-20235 GCA_964351885.1 uncultured Marinoscillum sp. | reverse complement strand
GCGTATACCTTTTTGAACGGACGACTGAGGGTAAGTGGGGGAGGTGGGATACCACAGAATGAAACCAACCAAGATTTAGGTGCTAACGCTTATTTGGGAGATTGGTCATTGCGTTATTTACTTACTGACGATGGCCATTTTAGGATTAAAGCGTTTAGTCAGACCAATCAAATTGCAAATGAATTATTACAACGTGAGACCGGAGTGAGTTTTCAATATGTCAAGTCATTTGATGATTTAAAGGAGTTACTTGTGAGAACAGGAGAAGCTTCCGTTGATGGGAAATCTAAAGACACAACGAAAGAAAGAACGACCAAAAAAGGTAATTGACTTTTGATGATGTTGCATTGAACAACTCTTTCGTTTGGGGGTTTATAACTTATGCAAAAAGTAAATATTTTTTGGTACCGCAGAGACCTGAGGGTCGAAGATAATGCAGGACTATTTTATGCACTCTCCTCCGAGTATCCTGTTTTACCAATTTTCATTTTTGATAAAAATATTTTAGATAAGCTTTCGAGTAAATCTGATGCCCGCGTCATGTTTATTCATGACCAAATTAGATTGCTGAACGATGAATTTTCTAAGTATGAGAGTAATATTAAGACTTTTTATTCTAGTCCAATTGAGGCCTTTGAAACACTCATTAAGAGTTATGATATACATTCTGTATATACTAATAGGGATTACGAGCCATATGCTAAGAAGCGTGATTTTGAGGTTGAGGGTTATTTGAAAAAATCAAATATCAACTTACTTACTTTCAAGGATCAGGTTATTTTCGAACAGAAAGAAATTATAAATGGTCAAGGGGAGCCTTACAAGGTATTTACTCCATACAAGAACGCGTGGATCCAGAAGTTCGAAAAATTGAAGCTCGAATCGTTTGACTGTGATAGTAAATTTGATCGTTTATTTAAAATCAACAGGGAGGAATTAATTCCATTAAATATAATGGGTTTTGAGCGATCAGATATTGAGATTCCTAAAAGCTCCTTGGCCAAAAAAATTGTTGAGAATTATGCCTCGAATAGAAATTTCCCAGGCTTAGATGGGACCACTAAAATAGGGATTCACTTAAGGTTTGGGACAATAAGTGTAAGACAGAAAGTGAGATTCGGTCATAAACATTCCTCCGAGTGGCTTAATGAATTGATTTGGCGTGAATTCTACATGATGGTATTGTCCAATTTTCCTGATGTTGTAAATCATGCTTTTAAGAAAAAGTATCAGAATATCCCTTGGGAAAACAATGAAATCCATTTTAAAGCATGGTGCGACGGACTGACAGGTTATCCGCTTGTGGATGCTGGGATGAGAGAATTGAATGCCACTGGATTTATGCATAACAGAGTAAGAATGGTGGTGGCTAGCTTTTTAACGAAACATCTACTTATCGATTGGCGCTGGGGCGAGGCTTATTTTGCAGAGAAGTTGTTGGACTTTGAGTTAAGTAGTAATAATGGAGGGTGGCAATGGGCTGCAGGAACTGGTACCGATGCACAACCGTATTTTAGAGTATTTAATCCACAGAGTCAATTGGAAAAATTTGATAAAGATCTACGGTATGTTAGGAAATGGGTTCCAGAGTTTGGCTCGGATAAATATCCTCAACCTATTGTTGATCATAAAGAAGCCAGATTAAAGGCAATAAAAACCTACAAAGAGGCTATTTCCTAGGCTGTATTTTTTGTATATTTCCGAAACGAAAAACAATCATGGACTTCCAAGCTTTTAGTAAACAATATTCAGAGAGAACAGGTGGTGAATATCAAGAATATGATAATAATCATTCAATCTTTGTGGTTCCCCTTAAAGATGAAAGATTTCAAACGGTCATTGCGAGGATAGTTGACCATGATAAGTACAATAGGAAGGCCATTCAAGTTACTTCTAAAGTATGTCCTATCGATAGTAACATAAACTATGCTGAAATTTTAGAAGCAAGTAAGGATTTTGTTCACACGAATTTTATCGTAGAGGATGGGTTCCTTAAAGTAGATACCTCCATTTTTTTAGATCATTCAGATGAAAAGCTTATCGATGAGATGATTTCAGAGGTGGCTGAAACTGCAGATGAGTGGGAGTTTAAAATCACAGGTAAGGATATCTATTAATTTCAATTAATTTTGTATTGCAAGTCGGCTCATCGTGCTATCCATTTGGATAGTAAGGAAAGTCCGGGCAGCACAGAGCACCGCACTTCCTAACAGGAAGGGGCGTATCTAGGAATGGATACGTCACAGATAGGGCCACAGAAATAAACTACCTGATTGAACTGGATTCAATTTGGAAAAGGTGAAAAGGTGAGGTAAGAGCTCACCGGTCGTTGTGTGAGCAATGGCGCTAGGTAAACCTTGCGGGCTGAAAGGCCAAATAGGTTCCGTTTAGGTTGCTCGCCTTAATGCGGGACGGGTAGGCCGATTGATCCTGATGGTGACGTCAGGGCTAGATAAATGATGAGCATCGCTATGTTTTAGCGTTACAGAACCCGGCTTATAGACTTGCTTTTTTTATTTAATAAGAGATCAATATGGCGAACATATTAATAGTTGATGATGAGCGTGCAATTAGACAAGCTCTAAAGGATATCTTAGAGGATGAAGCTTACAATGTAAGCGAAGCACCGGATGGAGAAGCTGCTTGGGAATTGTTGCAAAAGTCAAGTTTTGATGTCATATTATGTGACATTCAGATGCCAAAAATGGATGGTCTTGAGTTTTTAGATAAGGCTGTAGATGCAGGGATAGACACTCCGTTTATTATGGTCTCTGCACATGGCACTATAGAGACAGCTGTCAACGCTACAAAAAAGGGTGCATATGATTTCATCCAAAAACCACCAGACCTTAATAGGTTGCTTTTGACCGTCAGAAATGCTCTTTCGAATGCATCATTGAGGACGGAGACGAAAAGACTTAAGAAGAAGATTAGCAAGAAGTATGACATTATAGGAGAGTCTTCAGAAATCTTAGAAATTAAGGAAACCATTGAAAAAGTCGCTCCTACAGATGCAAGAGTCTTGATTACTGGTGAGAATGGGACTGGTAAGGAACTTGTTGCACGTTGGTTGCACGAGAAAAGTGGAAGGTCAGCGTCTTTACTGGTAGAGGTTAATTGTGCTGCTATACCATCTGAATTGATCGAAAGTGAGTTGTTTGGACATGAGAAAGGGTCATTCACTTCAGCTCATAAGCAGCGCATTGGTAAGTTTGAGCAGGCTGAAGGTGGGACACTATTTTTAGATGAAATAGGCGATATGAGTTTGTCAGCTCAAGCGAAAGTGTTGAGGGCTCTGCAAGAGAGTCAAATAACAAGAGTGGGGGGGGATAAAAGTATCAAGGTAGATGTGAGAGTCCTGGCGGCAACCAATAAAAACTTAAGAAATGAAATAGATGCAGGCAGATTCAGGGAAGATCTCTATCATAGATTGAGCGTGATGATCATACAAGTGCCAGCACTTCGGGACAGGAGCAATGATATTCCCCTGTTAGTCGTGCATTTTTTAGATCAAATTGCCCAAGAATATGGGACATCTCCTAAGCCAATAGCGTCAGAGGCTATAGAATTACTTAAAGAGTATAATTGGACTGGGAATATTAGAGAGCTTAGAAATATTGTAGAGCGCCTGATGATCATGTCATCTTTAGAAATAACTCCAAGTGATGTGAAAAAATATGTGGAAATCTGAGGGGGACTATACTTTAGCTACTTCTTCAACTGGTTGATCTGTAGTAGCATACGTAGGACATGTCTTTTGAGTACATGCTGAAAGACCTACAATTACGAGAGCGATGATTGCGATTTTTAATTTCATAACGGCTTAATTACTTCAATCGAATAGTGACAAACTGATTGTCTTATCTTATCAAAAGTATCATTTCTTTGGGTCTTAACAAAAAAAACTGTGTTTTAGTTCTAACGCTAGAGAAGTAGGTTGCAGCCTCGAATATCCGAATTATCAAATCTCCCAAGTACCTGAAAACCTTGTTCTTGCGTTTTTCTACCTAAATCCATTGTTTCAATAAACGAACAAGTGGCTACATTGGCTAAATCAATCACATTAATGCCTCCGGTATTTTCGGCCATTTGGTAGTGTAAAGGATCATTCACATCTCGAATCAAAACGTCGGCCCAGCTTGGGAATATGAAATGATCCTGTTGCAAATATGCCTGAGACGTAAGTTCTGTCATTCCGTACTCTGAGTGAACAGCATGATCACCAATCCCTTTTTTTATTAAGGAATGTAACTCTTCACGAATTATCTCTTTTCTTCTGCCCTTCATTCCTCCCGTTTCTATTATAGTCAGATTATTTGCCTCAATAAAAGTGTTATCGGCTAAATCAAGGAGTGCGAAAGATACTCCTATGAGGATTTTTTTTGCCGAGGAGTTTGAAATGGTTTTTTTTAATTCTCTAGGGTTAGATAAGCAGTAGTTACTGTCAGATAATGTATGAGTCATGAAATGATCAACCATATTGATTAGTGAGGAGTTCTTCTGCTGTTGATATGAGGGTAGAAGCGCAAATAATTGTATTGAACTAAGAGGTCCATACAATGCTTCAAAATGGCTTTTGGCTATTGAGTGATAAAAACTTTCATCTCTAACGAGGTGTCGACTCCTAATTTGTCGTGTTGTCCCACTGCTTTGAAAAATCTTTTCTGGGATCCAAGATTCTGATGTGATCTCATGGTTTTTGAATAGGTCTATGGGTAGGAATGGAATTTCTTTTAGTAACGAGACATTATCAGGTGATTTACCCAAATATTGACAGTACACTCGATAGAGTTTATTGTGAACATATTGGTATTCAAATACTTCAAGACAATTAGGTTCAAAAGAGTCTTTGTCAATTGAAAATATGTCTTTTTTGAATCTTTTATAATCGAGCATAAGTTATAGACACAATAAGGGAAAGTTAGAATAGTTTTGTCCTTGTAACATATGAGATTTCATTCAAGTCAAATATCCATAATTTTAATCACTCTCGGGTTTTTCGGATGCTTTGAAGCACCAGAATTCTCAGAGGTACCTAAGATTAAATTTAATAGTTTGGTTTTCAATGACTCTATTTCGAGTCGAACTGATGCTCTGATTCTGAAATTTGATTTTGAGGACGGAGATGGTAATATTGGCTTGTTCCCAACTGAAACTTTTGTTCCTTTTCATCCTTTTAATTTCGTTATCGATTCTCGTGACTCTCTAGTTACTTATTCGGACATTTCGGTTCTTCCTCCTTTGTATACTGTCGATTTTAGTGGAAGAGTACAGCTATTTAGTCAAGAGGATAATCGTCCTTTTTTCAATTGTAGCGATTATCAATTGACAAATTCTGACACTATTTATATTCAAAAGAATGAGTTCCATAATAACCTTCATATCGCTTTCGAGCGAAAAAGGAATGGAGTTTACTCAGAAATTGATTTTGGCTCTGAATTTTCCAACTCTAATTGCTCCGAAACTAATTTTGATGGTCGAATTATCGTATTTGAAGAAGATAATTTAGGTGAGCCGCTCACCGGAACAATTAGTTATTCAATGAATTCAGTGGGGTTTCCTATCATATTTAGAAATGACACTGCACGATTGACATTATATATCTATGATAGAGATCTGAATAAAAGTAATGTCATTCAAACGCCCGATTTTACACTACCTTCTATAACGGTAGAAATCGAGTGATTCGTTTTAGAGGATAGCTTTGAATTTATCTGGATTACTCTCATTCATAAGTGCATAAATCTTCTCGAATACGTCTTCTACACTTGGTTTGGAAAAATAATCCCCATCAGTGCCATAAGCTGGTCTGTGCTCTTGTCCGGTAATCGTAATTGGTTTGGAATCTAAGTGATTGTATCCATTATCTCGTTCCAAAACATTTTGTAACATGAAAGCGGATGCGCCACCGGGTACATCTTCATCAATGAAAGCGATTTTACCAGTTTTCTCCAATGAATGTACAATAGTGCTAGTCCGGTCAAAAGGTAACAAAGTTTGAACGTCAATTACTTCGCAAGAGATATCAAACTCACTCAGCTGATGTGCGGCCTCCATTACAATTCTGCACATTGAGCCATAGGTTACTAATGTCATGTCTGTACCTTCTCTTAAAATCTCCGGAACGCCAAGTGGAACTCTCATTTCGGCAATATTGCTTGGCATTTTTTCCTTTAAGCGATAGCCATTGAGGGATTCAATGATGAGCGCCGGATCATCACCATCAATGAGTGTGTTGTAGAAACCTGCGGCTTGAGTCAAGTTACGAGGAACCAAAACATGAATGCCCCGAAGTGAATTGATGATCATCCCTAAAGGAGATCCACTGTGCCATACGCCTTCCAGTCTATGTCCTCTTGTTCTAATGATCACAGGAGCTTTTTGACCTCCTTTCATCCGATAGTGCAGACTAGCTAGGTCGTCCGAAAGTGTCTGAATAGCATAAATGAGATAATCCAAATATTGAATTTCCGCAATAGGCCTCAAACCCCTTAGTGCCGTACCTATGCCTTGACCAATAATACTCAATTCTCTGATGCCCGTGTCAGTAATTCTTATTTCTCCGAATTTCTCCTGTAATCCTGCGAAACCTTGGTTTACGTCACCGATACGGCCCACATCTTCGCCAAAAGCGATTACCCTTGGATCACGACTAAATAAAGAATCGAAACAGGCCTGAACAACCTCACGTCCATCTACTAATTGAGATTCGGAATCATAAACGGGTTTAACTTCTGGGACATTTAACGGGGAGTATTCTGATTGACTGTATAGATGAGAGTTGTATTCATCAGCATATTTGACTTGCTGACTTTTGAGCCAGTTTTGAAGTGCCTTTTTTTCTGCTGTCTCCTCGTCAACAAGATACCTCAGGCTTTTCCTAACAGCCTTGACAATATCGGCTTTCATTGCATTGAGTGTTCCTTTTAGGTCACTCTTTATCTGCTGAAGTATTTTATTTTTTTCAGAAACTAAAGCTGCCTTCCCTATCAATTCTAATGCAGAATGGAGGTCTTGTTTCAGCTCTGAGGAATATGCTTTCCAAGCATTCTCTCTGGCTTTCTTTGCCTTTAATTTTGCTGTCTTCTCGAGACTCAGCAACTCCTCTTCAGTCGCTACAGACTCCTCCAAAATCCAATCACGCATCTTCAGATTACAATCGTGCTCCTTCTCCCATTTAAGCCTATCTTTTGGCTTATACCGTTCGTGCGAACCCGAGGTTGAGTGTCCTTGGGGTTGAGTGAGTTCTTCTACATGTACAAGGCAAGGGACGTGTTGGGTTCTTGCCAAGGCAACTGCTTTCTGGTAAGTCTCAACCAAGGCAGGGTAATCCCATCCTTTGACGGTGAATATTTCAATTCCAGGTTCGTCATTAGTTCTCTGAAAACCAGCCATCGCTTTGGATATGGACTCTTTGGTGGTATGATATGCTTGAGGGACGGAGATTCCATAGCCATCATCCCAGACAGACATGACCACTGGGATTTGAAGTACGCCGATTGCGTTCATGGCTTCAAAAAAGTGTCCCTCAGATGTCGATGCGTTACCTATACTTCCGAAGGCTACTTCATTTCCGTCAATTGAAAAATCTTTAAAGTCTTTAAGCTCTTTGTTTTTTCTGTAAAGCTTAGATGCCCAGGCTAAGCCAACTAGTCTCGGCATTTGCCCGGCTGTAGGAGAAATGTCTGAGGCTGTATTTTTCATATCCGTGAGTGTACGCCATTCACCTTTAGCATTCACTGATCGGGACCCAAAGTGGCCGTTCATCATCCTTCCTGCCGAAGCAGGTTCTGCATTTACATCCGTGTGGGCATATAGTTGTGCGAAGAACTGCTGTGAGGTAGTTTGTCCAATAGCCATTACAAAGGTCTGATCTCTGTAGTACCCTGATCTCCAATCACCGTTTTGGAAAAACTTCGCTTTCGCAATTTGAGCGAGTTCCTTTCCATCTCCGAAAATTCCGAATTTGGCTTTACCCATAAACACTTCTTTTCTTCCAATAAGACTGTCTTCACGGCTCTCAACTGCAAGCGCATAATCTGCCAATATATCAACCTTGTCGAGTTTAATTTTACTACTGACTTTGGTACTACTCATGAGCGAATAATTTGGAGTCTAATGGGATGAAAAACATCTCAAATTTAATAAATACTGACCATATGAGACTTCAGTTGCCATATTTTATTCAATGAGAAGAGACGAGAGTGGAGATAGTCAATGTATTATTTTTACAATAGATGATAAAACAAAATATAATACTGCTTTATTGTGATATGTCGTATATCTTGTTTTGATTTTTTTTGACTCGATTTTTTATGCTGAATGACGTATATATTTGTCATGAATTGAGTCCATAAACAACTGATAATATGATAATTGGTGTACCCAAAGAAATTAAGAATAACGAGAATAGAGTGGCGCTTACCCCTGCCGGAGTAATCGAATTGACTAAGCATGGTCATTCGGTGTATGTCCAGGCAAATGCTGGTGAGGGCAGTGGATTTACTGATGATCTTTACGAGGAAGCCGGAGCAAAAATGCTAGCGACGATTGAAGAGACTTATGCGATTGCTGAGATGATCATTAAGGTCAAGGAGCCGATAGAGAAGGAGTATAGTCTGATTAAGAAAGATCAGTTGGTATTTACTTATTTCCACTTCGCCTCTCATGAGCCACTCACTAAAGCAATGATGGAAAGTAGGGCAGTTTGTCTGGCATATGAAACAGTTGAGAAACCTGATAGGTCCTTGCCATTGCTTGTGCCAATGTCTGAAGTAGCGGGCAGAATGTCTATCCAAGAAGGAGCTAAATATTTAGAAAAACCAATGGGAGGTAGAGGAATCCTACTTGGAGGAGTACCTGGCGTACGTCCCGCCAAAGTCCTAATATTAGGTGGAGGTGTAGTGGGAACGAATGCGGCAAAAATAGCTGCTGGAATGGGAGCAGATGTAACCATTATGGATGTCAGTCTTCCAAGGTTGAGATATCTGGATGATATCATGCCTGCCAATGTGAATACTTTTATGTCCAATGAATATAACGTTCGCGAATTGATAGCTACGCATGATTTGATTGTAGGGGCCGTTTTGATTCCAGGAGCAAAGGCACCACACCTAATAACAAAGGATATGCTCAAGGTAATGGCACCAGGAACTGTACTTGTAGACGTGGCTGTAGATCAGGGAGGCTGCATAGAGACTTGTAAGCCAACAACTCATCAAGATCCAACTTATGTGATTGATGGGATCTTGCACTACTGTGTGGCTAACATGCCGGGTGCAGTTCCTTATACTTCTACTTTGGCTTTGACTAATGCGACACTTCCTTATGCGATTCAATTAGCAAATAAAGGATGGAAAAAGGCTTGTAATGACAATCGTGATTTGCTTTTAGGCCTCAATGTAATCAATGGAGACATTGTGTATGAAGGTGTCGCTCAAGCTTTTGATTTACCATATACGCCAGTAGAGAAGTACTTGTGATTTGATTTAACCCGGATTATTCATTAAAAAAATGAATAATTGACGAAAATGCTGTTCCCGGCATTTTGTCAGGGTTAACCCAGACATTTGAGAATCACCAAATAAGTAATTCATAAAATACTTAACTGACTGATTTTCAAATCGTCTGATTATGCAATAGACATCTATTGCATAATTGCGGTTTAAGAAATCCGCATTAGTAAAGGCGCCTTCTGGCGCCTTTACTATTTATACAAAGGGAACTCAGTCAGTTGCTCATATTGACCTCCTTCATATTTCCAAATGAAGTTTGAGAATCCATTGGTGATCGCTACAAATTTGGCTTCAATGGTCTTGTTATATACGCTGATTTGATTGAGTGTTTTACGATCTATTTTTATTTCTGGCGCCTTACATTCTATCAGTAGAAAGGGAGTCGTATTTCTGCTCATAAGCGTAATATCAGATCGCTTGGTAGATTTGAAATATGACAGTCCAGATTCTACCTTGATCAGTGATTTGGGATATCCCAAATGATTAATCATTAAGTGGACAAAGTGTTGTCTCACCCATTCTTCAGGAGTTAAAACGATATACTTTTTCCTAATAATGTCGAATACAAAATCATTACCTTCCTCGCTCTTTATTTTGAGGTCACATGGAGGAAGTTTAAGCTGCTGCATTTGAGGTTTTTGGCATTTTAACGAATATGAGAATCAAAAACCCAATCACAAAGTAGGAGCCTAAAGCCAAAGTGCTATTCCTCATGCTGCCAGTTAGTTGGTCAATAAAACCATAGCTGAAAGTTCCTAGCACTACACTTAGGTGAAATGTGACATCAAAAAATGAAAAATAACTTGCATGATCAACGGTATTTTGAGGGATAAGCTTTGAGAAGGTCGCTCGAGATAATGCTTGAATGCCGCCCATGACTAATCCTACAAGAACAGCTACAACATAGAATTCATTAACCGTGGTGACCGTATAGGCAAATAAGCAAATTCCCACCCAGATCAAAATCATGGTTTTTAAGCTGAAGATATTTCCTTTCATGGTTGATAATCGAGCGAAAAGGGTAGCGCCTATAATACCCACAAATTGGATAATCAAAATGACTGGGATGAGTTGACCAGAACCCAACCCTAATTCCTTGGTTCCAAAAAGCGTAGCGAGAATCATAATGGTCTGTACCCCCATATTGAAGAAGAAAAATGCCAATAAGTATTTTCTGATATTAGGCTGATCTTTCAGTGCCAGGAAGACTTTTTTCAACTCCTTGTATCCATTGAGCAGAATACCGCCAGTCGGTTTTCTATTGAATACATTGTTGGGCAGTCGTCTAAAGGGAATCTGGGCAAAACCTATCCACCACAGCCCAACTAGCAAAAACACGGTTCTTGTCGCATCACCTTTGCTAGGAAATCCAAGAGTATCCCAAAAAGTAATAAGCACCAAGCTAACCATCAACATTAGTGCACTTCCTGCATATCCGTAGGAATAACCCTTTGCACTGATTTTGTCAGTCATGGAGGAAGGAGCTATTTCTGGAAGATATGCATCGTAAAATACAAGACCGGAGCTATAGCCAAGACTAGCCAAAACAACACAGATAATACCCCATTCAAGATTATCACTCGTGAAGAAAAACATACCCATACATGCCAAGGAACCAAGAGTGGTAAATATCCTGAGGTATTTTTTCTTTTCTCCCGTATAGTCCGCAATTCCCGAAAGGAGCGGAAGAATCATAGCAGAGAGTAAATAGGAAAGTGATATCGCGTAGCTATACAGAACTGAATTAACGACCTCCATTCCAAAGAAAGAAACCTTATCACTTCCATCTTCTCGGAGCGTCACGGCCGTATAGTAGATTGGAAAAATGGAAGTATTGATTACAAGGTTGTAAACCGAATTTGCCCAGTCATACATGTACCAAGATTTGATTACTTTTTTGTCGACTTCCATAGAAGAAAATTAGTTGAAAAAAAACTGATTGGATTCATCCTTATTTATGCTATTCTCGTTGCAGAAGAGGTTAGCTAATAAGGCAAGAATAGCTGTTTTTATTTGATTGAATACAAATTAAAAGTAAAGTGAAGGAAAATCAACCAATGGCAAAAGGAAGCGGAAATAGGATCACAGAACGGATACCGTGGACTGACAAACCGAGGGTGGTCATTGTTGGTGGAGGTTTTGCTGGGGTGGAGTTGGTCAAGCAGCTAAGTAAGCAAAATGTGCAGATCATCATGATTGACAAACACAATCACCATACTTTTATTCCATTATTATATCAAGTAGCAACTGCTGGATTGAGCCCTGGGGAAATATCTAGCCCGTTGAGGGAATTCTTGCGTAGTAATAAGAATTTTCATTTCCGTATGGCGAAAGTGAAGATGATACATGCGGATTCAAAAAAGCTTGAAACCAATATCGGTTTTGTGAAATATGATATTCTCGTTATTGCATCTGGTGCTACGACCAATTTCTTCGGGAATAAGGAATTAGCTAAAAATGCTATGAAGCTCAGAGAGATGAGCGACGCAATAGAGCTTCGTACGAAGCTAATAACCAATTTTGAAGAAGCACTTCAACTAGAGGTCACTGATAAAGAGGCTTTGGCTAAATATATGAACATTGTGATTGTGGGAGGAGGTCCGACAGGAGTTGAACTGGCGGGAGCTATTGGAGAGCTAAAAAAGCACGTGCTTCCTAAGGATTATCCAGAGATAGACTTTAGTCAACTAAAGATTCACCTCATAGAAGGATCGGGCAAAATACTCCCTCCTATGCGGGATATCTCTGGAGAGAGGGCGGCTGGTTATTTAGAGCACTTCGGAGTAAATCTTACGCTCAATACGCTCGTAGAGCGCTTTGAAGACAACATAGCTTATCTGAATAACGGCACACAAATCCCTACCAATTGCCTAATATGGGCAGCTGGAGTGAAAGGTAATTTGATTCCAGGATTGCGTGATGGTGCAGTAGATAAAGGGAGGATTCTCGTAGATCGGTTCAATTTGGCTAAAGGTCATGAATTTGTCTATGCTATTGGTGATGTGGCACTTCAGGTAGATGAAGATAATCCAAGAGGTTATCCGCAGTTGGCACCAGTTGCTATCCAACAAGCCGAACAATTAGGGGCGAACCTTAAGCTACTTTTTAAGGAACAAAAAATGAAGCCTTTCAAGTATGTAGACAAGGGTACTATGGCAACTGTAGGTAGAAATAGGGCAGTAGTTGATGCACCCTTTAATATTACTTTTGGTGGATTTTTTGGATGGTTTGTTTGGATGTTTGTTCACCTTTTTTCCATAGTTGGCATTCGCCGAAAATTCTTGGTTTTTGCGAATTGGGTTTGGAATTACTTCACTTACAATCGAGGAAATAGATTGATTATTAATAAAGATTTAGATGAACTTTGACCGTTGAATAAAAACGTCGAATTGGATAAAAAGAACTTGCGTCTCGATATCCACGCACAGCCCAACGACGAGACATGTGGGCCTACCTGCCTTCAGGCAGTTTACCGATATTATGATGATGCTATAGGT
Organism: uncultured Marinoscillum sp.; assembly: GCA_964351885.1. Lineage (GTDB taxonomy): Bacteria > Bacteroidota > Bacteroidia > Cytophagales > Cyclobacteriaceae > Marinoscillum. Next base: position 7,223 of record CAYGPP010000062.1, on the reverse strand, counting down.
CTCAATGACGTAATAGCCGAAGTGAACACACTTCAGACCGGAGGAACGCTCGCTGTGATGCTTGGTAACCACGCGCTAACCAGAGGTTATAAAGCCACCATATATAGCTATAATCTTCAAATGTTTGACCCAACTTGGTTTTTATCAGGGGTAGATCTAGAGGATAAAATTTTGGCTCAAAAAGCAGAAAAGACGTCTCAAAGATTCCAGGTGGCTTCTGATGCTTACTTAAAATTTTTGGAACTTGGTGGCGAGATCAAGTTTGAAGAATTGAGCACTAAACTGATTCGAAAGATTTTGAATCAAAATAAGCCAATCTTAACGGGGTTAAGTGCCACATATCTGTATAACTGTGCCAGAGAAATAGGCGCCATCAATGAATATGATGATATCAAAGGCGAACCAACTGGACACTTCGTGGTAGTGAAGGGCTATGATGTGAAAGAACGAATGGTTCAAGTAGCGGATCCACTTGCTTCTAATCCAATAAGCGACACTCAGTATTATAAAGTGACACTTCAGCGATTGATCAATTCGATTCTTTTGGGTATAGTGACCTATGATGCCAACCTTTTAATTATTTCAAAGTAATAAAATGTCCAACAAGCTAATAATCAAAGAAGAAAACGAAGACTGGTTTCAATTACCTCCGGATGTGGAGGTAATTACTCCAGGAGAGTATTTTAGTAATCCAGCTTATCAGAAGACCAAGCAATTGAAAGTGGTCAATCTGTGCAAAAGCTACAGTTATCAAAGTCTGGGCTATTATGTATCACTTTTGGCGGAAGCCAGAGGGCACAAAGTCATGCCTGAGATATCCAAACTACAAGAGTTTAGATTTCCCTCGTTAATGAAAGAAGACGCTGAGGATTTTGATGAATTGATTCAGCAGCAGCTAAAAAAACAATCGGATGATAAATTTGAGATTTACGTTTGCTTTGGTGAGGTTCAGGAGAAGAAGTTTGATCGTATAGGAACGCTGTTGTTCAATCTCTATCAGGTGCCAATCTTAAAAGTGATTTTTACTAAACGAGACAAGTGGGCACTTACTCAGCTAAAAGCCCTCAATATCAAGGATTTACCAAATGAGTATCATGATTTACTTGGTGCATCTTTGGACGCTTTCCTACAAGGCAAAAACCGCTTTCAAAAGCAATATGGGCGTAGAATGTACGACTTGGCGATATTGGTGAATCCTGATGAAGTGACTCCTCCTTCTAACCCTAAAGCGATTCAGAACTTCGTGAAGGCGGGAGAAAAGGTGGGCTTTAATGTAGATATCATTACCAAAAATGACTTTGCAAAGTTGATACAATATGATGCACTGTTCATAAGGGAAACGACCAATGTGAATCATCATACTTTTAAATTCGCCAAAAAGGCAGCCTCTGAAGGTATCGTGGTAATGGATGATCCTGAGTCAATTCTGAGATGTACCAATAAGGTCTATTTGAGTGAACTGCTTAGTGCCCACAAAATTCCTACTCCAGCCTACTACATCATCAAGAAGGAGAAATTAAAGGACTTGGATACGTCAGTATTTGAATATCCAGTAATCCTCAAGCAGCCAGATGGTTCTTTCTCCAAAGGGGTGAAAAAGGCAAAAAACGAAACCGAATTACTTTCGGTTTTAAAAGACTTTTTCCAAACTTCGGAATTAGTTATTGGTCAGGAATTTATACCAACAGATTTCGACTGGCGAGTTGGTGTACTCAATGGCAAGGTCATCTACGTATGTCGTTATTTCATGGCAGCAGATCATTGGCAGATTGTTAACTGGAAAGGCACGGGGGCTCCTGAGGAAGGAGATTCTAACACAATAGCTGTAGAAGATGCGCCAAAAGCACTGATTAATCTGGCTGTGAAAGCAACAACGCTGATAGGAAAAGGCCTATATGGTGTGGATATCAAACAGAAAGGATCAAAGTATTATGTGATAGAGATCAACGACAATCCTAACCTGGATGAAGGAGTGGAAGATGCTGTGATCAAGCAGCAGCTATATGTTGATATCATGCAAGAGTTTATGAATCGGTTGATATAAGATTGATTGAATTATGGGAAAAAGATTGCACCTATTCGAGGGATACGGAGTAGAACTCGAATACATGATCGTAGATGGTAATAGCCTTAATGTTAAACCTATCGCCGAAGTATTATTGACAGAGGAGAGCGGAGAGATTTCAGGAGAAATTGAAAAAGGGTTGACTGCTTGGAGCAATGAATTGATCAGTCATGTGATAGAGATTAAGTCCAATGGACCTAAATCTGATCTTGTGGAGCTAAGAGATAAATTCGTTTCTGACGTCAGATACATTAATCAACAGCTGAAGCCTTATGGCGCCAAGTTGCTATCAGGAGCGGCACACCCTTGGATGAATCCATCGGTGGAAACCAAGCTTTGGCAACACGAAAATCAGGAAATTTACCAAGCCTACGATCGCATATTTGGTTGCAAAGGGCACGGTTGGTCGAATCTTCAAAGCACCCATATCAACTTCCCGTTTTATGACGATGAAGAGTTTGCCAGTTTACACACCGCTATCCGGTTCATGATGCCTATGATCCCTGCGCTGACTGCTTCCAGCCCAATATTGGACAGTAAGTTCACGGGATATATTGATAAGCGACTATACTATTACGAGAAGAATCAGTCGAAAATACCGATCCTAACTGGTAAGGTGATTCCTGAAAAACTGTTCACCAGACACCAATACCAAAAGCATATCTATGACCGAATCGCTTCGGCTATAAAACCTTTCGATACCGATAATATCATGAAGCCTGTTTGGCTCAATTCGCGAGGAGCCATGGCGCGTTTCGACCGTGGCGCCATTGAGATTCGAATTATTGATATTCAGGAATGTGTAAGTGCCGATCTGGCAATTGTGGCTTTATTGACTACTGTCGTAAAACTACTCGTGAAGGAAAAACTCTTGAATTTTGATGTGCAGGAGCGCTTTGAGACAGACGATTTGCACAGAGTATTCAAAGAATGTGTGAAGCATGGCAGTGCTGCTGTAATTCCAGAATCTTATCTGTGGGCTTGGGGATTTTCTGAGCCAATGAATGGTAAGGAATTTTGGTCGGCGATCATCGAAAAGGTGCATAATATGTCAGCCCTTTCGCTCGATCCTTGGAAGGAAATTTTGATGGGTATTAATGAAAATGGTACACTTTCATAACGAATCCTAAAAGCTGTGGATGGAGATTTCTCGCATGAGCATTTAGCTCAAACGTATAGCAGAATTGCTGATTGTCTTGAGGGAAATGAGCTTTTCAGGCCATGAGCACTTTCAAAGTGCTGATCACCTGTGAGCACGCTTCTAATGACATACCCGGTCAGTATCGGCACCTTTTTACCGATCCAATTCGTCTCGAAAGTCACGAAGGGTGGGATCCCGGTGCTTTAGGCATTGCGAAGTTGCTTGGAGAAAAGCTAGGATTGGAGACTTGCACCTATGATTTCACTAGATTGTTAATAGAGGTCAATCGGTCTGTTGGACATCCCAAGTTATTTTCTGATTTCACAGATCACCTTTCTGAGTCGGAAAAGGAATCGCTGCTGAACACCTATTATTTTCCTTATCGAGACGGTATCGAAAGGAAGATCAAAGAGATGATTGCTGATGGTCATGTGGTTGTACATCTCTCGGTGCATACTTTCACACCTAATTTTTTTGGTGTAGAGCGTGAAGTAGAAGTTGGTTTGCTTTTCGATGAATCTAAATTACTAGAATCTCGGTTTTGTAAGAAATGGCAAGTCAGTTTAGATCAAAAGCTTCCCAAAATGAAAATCCGACTAAATGAGCCTTATAAAGGCTCGGATGATGGATTTACTACCTATTTGCGAACCAAATTTATTTGGTCGGATTATCTGGGGATAGAACTCGAAGTGAGTCAAAAATTTCAAGAGGAGTCGATGCTCAACTTCTTTCCTTGTCTTGTGGATTCATTTATTCAAAGCTTAGCATCCTTAAAAGATACTTAAAGTGGAATATGACTAATTTCGCATGCCAAAAACTGTAATTACTCATGATCATAGCTGGAACCGAAGTATTGCCCGGTGCATACGAAAAGATTGATGTTAACATAGCCAAACTGCCTTCTGGTACGCCGATAGACATACCGATATTCGTTTATCGATCAGAAAAGCCGGGACCAACGCTAATGTTGTTGGCTGGGATGCATGGTGATGAGATCAATGGTGTAGAAATCATGAGGAGAATCCTTCGTGATAAGCTCTATAAGGTGGAGGCCGGTGCGGTTATTTGTATCCCAATTATCAATATCTACGGCTTCATTAACTTTTCAAGAGATGTTACAGATGGCAAGGATATTAACCGTTCGTTTCCTGGCTCCAAGACTGGCTCTTTGGCAAGTCAAGTTGCCCATTTCCTAATGACCGAAATAGTCCCTCACGTGGAATATGGAATTGATTTTCACACTGGGGGAGCGCGTATAAATAACTGGCCTCAGATTCGCGTAAAGGCGGATGATGTGGAAAATCTTGAATTGGCGAAAGCCTTCGGAGCTAAATTTATTATCAACTCGCAATTCAGGGATAAATCACTTAGAAAGGAGGCTTTCAAGCTTGGAAAGCGAATTATGGTATATGAAGGAGGTGAGTCATTGAGATTGCGGAAGAGTGCCATCGATGAAGGAATCGCTGGGATGCAGCGCGTCATGAAGTTTTTGAATATGAAATCAGATGCGCCTATCATTGAGAATAATTCAATTTTGATCAATAAATCCACCTGGGTCAGAAGTAAAGCAGCTGGTCTTCATTATGCATTTGTGCGTAACGGAACCGGAATTTCACCAAAGGCAGTATTAGGTGAAGTTTGCGACCCTTACGGAGATTATGAAGTAAAAATAAAGTCGCCTGTTGCAGGACATATAATCGCGGTAAATAACAACCCGGTTGTTAATAGAGGAGATGCACTCTTCCATATTGGAAATGAATAAAGGTATTGGTTGAATTTTTTTCGTTGTTCAACTTGATCACAAACGTTTGCGAAAAATTGTCCTGCGTTTTTTAGCCTTAATACCTGATTGGGAGAGTTTTAAGACTTATTTTCACGACTTATTTGAAATTAAGAACTAAAAGTAATGACTCAATATAGCAAGTGGTTCCACCCATATAAGGTAGATCCTAAATTCAAAAAGAAAGCAGCATACTTCAGCATGGAGTTTGGTATCGATCAAGCTTTGAAAATTTATTCTGGAGGTTTGGGTTTCCTCGCTGGGTCTCACATGCGTAGTGCTTACGAATTAAAACAAAATATGATCGGGATTGGTATGCTGTGGAAATACGGATACTATGATCAGCGCAGAAATCAAGATAAGACCTTGAGGGTAGCATCTATTGAAAAAAATTATCCTTACCTAGAAGACACTGGGATTCAAGTGCAAATCCGATTACTTGATAATAATAATGTACACGTAAGAGCATACTGCTTGACTCCTGAGACATTCGGTACTGTACCAATGTATTTTTTGACTACTGACGTGCCAGAGAACGATCACCTCTCTAGAACGATCACAGATAGATTATACGATCCTAACGAGCTCACTAGAATTTCACAAAGCATTGTATTGGGAATAGGTGGAGCTAAAGTAGTAGAAGCATTAGGTGGCTCTGATATCTATCATCTGAACGAAGGACATGGACTTCCCGCGTTTTATTACTTAAGAGACAAAGGATTTACTAAGGAGAACTTTGTGTTCACCACGCATACACCGGAGGAAGCTGGAAATGAAGAAAGAGATGCGGCTTTCCTTAACAAAATGGGCTTTTATGGAAGAGATCTGTCGTCAGCAGAGCTGGCTGAAGAATCTGTAAAAGGAGGAATGCTGAGCTACACTGTAGCGGCTTTGCGATTAGCTAAGAGATCAAATGCCGTATCGAAACTTCATGCAAAGGTTTCCAAAGACATGTGGAAGTCATACTCGGGAATTAGTAAGATTATACCTATCACCAATGCTCAAAACCAAACCTATTGGCAGGACAAAACATTAGCGAAAGCCTTCGAAAAGGAAAACGCTAAAGCATTCGTTGCACGCAAGAAGGAAATGAAGGTTGAGCTATTCAAAGAAGTGGCTGATCAGACGGGTAAATTGTTTGATCCTGAAGTATTGACTGTAGTTTGGGCAAGAAGATTTGCGGGATACAAACGCGCTGATTTACTGTTAAGTGATTTGGAGCGCTTTGAGAAAATATTAGCCAATACCGATCAGCCTATCCAAATGATTTGGGCTGGTAAGCCATATCCTAAAGATCAATCTGCAATAGATACTTTCAATAGACTTGTACACTTCAGCAAGGGTAGAAAGAATGTGGCGGTACTTGTTGGTTACGAGTTGGAGCTGTCTAGATTGTTAAAGAATGGTTCGGATGTGTGGTTAAACAATCCGCGGATAACAAGAGAGGCTTCTGGTACCAGTGGAATGACTGCAGCTATGAATGGGTCGGTGAACTTTTCGACTTATGACGGTTGGATACCTGAGTTTGCCAAAGATGAAAAGAACAGCTTCATACTTCCTCCGGCAAAGATGGATGTGAGTCTTGAAGAGCACGATAGAGAGGATTATGAAAATCTCTATGCCATTTTGGAAAGTAAAGTAATCCCGACTTACTACAAACCGACTGCTTGGAATAAAATTGTTTTTCAAGCGATGAAGGATGTTTTACCAGAATTTGGTAGTCACAGGATGGCCACTCAGTACTACGATGAACTCTATAAATAATCTGTAAAAAAATTAGGGTTTTCACCTAGTTTTTAACATTAGCTATTAACCCCTTTGCATGCCGCCTGTCAGGTATAATAGGAATATATTATCCTTCTATGCGAGCACCATTATCAATTCGTTAATGGTGCTCGCTTTTTTCGATTAGGTCCTGATTGGAAAAACAGTAGAGGAGGCCGTTTCGTTTAAATTAGTGCTTGGAATTAACGTTGGCTTTGGAGAATTCTGTTGAAGAGCTCAAAGCCACTTTAGATTGTCTGAACAACGCGGAGCACGCTATTGAAGGTAATGGCACCATTAGTCACAATAAGCTGACAAGGGGAGATCAGGTTGAGATTACATTTTGGGATGATTGCTGTGGTATTTCCGAAGAGCTTCAAGGCAAAATATCTGATCCATTTTTTACTACCAAAGAACTCGGCGAAGGAACAGGACTTGGCCTTAGTATCACTCACCGCATCGTGGTTGAGCAC
>CAYGPP010000061.1:2065-20438 GCA_964351885.1 uncultured Marinoscillum sp. | reverse complement strand
TCCTACTACTTCCAAAAGCTGCCATGATCGAGCAACATTTGGAAGCGTCGAAGAATAAATGGATCAAAATTCTAATGGGTTTGCTCTTTGCAACGATGATCTGCTTTATTGTAAACCTTAGTTTCGGATCAATCAGCATTCCACTTGGGGCACTTCTTGACTTTACTTTTTCTTCCTCAACGGGAACTAGTTCATGGGATATGATTCTTGGTAATTTTAGGCTCCCGAAAGCGCTTACGGCAATTCTTGTCGGTAGTGGACTTGGAGTAAGCGGGCTCCAGATGCAAACCCTTTTCAGAAATCCTCTAGCTGGCCCTTATGTATTAGGCATTAGTTCAGGAGCTGGATTAGGTGTGGCAATCGCCATATTTCTAGGTTTTTATCTTGGTGGCTTTTTGGAACTTTCGGGAATCGGAAGGAGCTGGCTTTTGGTAGCTTCTGCGGGAGCTGGATCTTTGATGATACTTTTTATCATTTCATTGGCCGCCACACGCATCAAAGACAGTGTCACTTTGCTGATCATTGGTCTAATGTTTGGCGCTGCTTCTGGAGCCTTCGTGAGCATCTTGCAGTTCTTCAGTCAATCGGAGAATATTCAAGCTTATGTTATTTGGTCATTCGGTAGCCTTGGTAGTTTGAGCTGGACAGAACTCTCGGTGTTCATTCCTTTAATAGCAATAGGATTGATAGCTTCCCTCTTGCTCTCGAAGCAACTCAATGCGCTGCTACTTGGTGAAAATTACGCTGAAAGCTTAGGGTTAAACATTAAGAAAACTCGGTTCCTAATAATTCTCAATACGGCATTGTTAGCTGGAACCATAACAGCTTTTTGTGGGCCTATTGCATTTTTTGGTGTTGCGCTACCGCATTTGGCGAGGATGCTTTTTAATACGTCCAATCACTTACTGTTAACTCCTCTGGTAATTCTATTTGGAGCTGTATTGATGTTGGTTTTCGATCTTATCGCCCAACTACCTGGCATGGAAGCCACATTACCTATCAATGCCGTAACGGCGCTATTTGGAGCTCCCTTTGTGATCTTCATCCTTCTAAAAAAGAAAAGCTTAAACTACTCGCACCCATCGTGAAGCTGCTAGAAACCAAATCATTAAGTATTGGGTATGAGTCTTCTGGGCAAAGCCCAAAAGTGCTCCAGTCTGATATCAACGTTCAAATAAGCAGCGGAGAAATCATCTCCCTTATGGGTCAAAATGGTGTAGGAAAAACCACTTTTATCAAGACGCTATCTGGACTCTTACCTAAATTAAAAGGTGAAGTGCTCTATGAAAATAAGCCACTTCAGCAGCTCTCGAAACTAGATTTGGCCAAACGATTGAGCATAGTCCTGACAGAGAAACCATTCTCACAGAATATCACCGTAGTGGAATTGATCGCTATTGGAAGACATCCTTACTCTAATTGGATCGGTGTGCTCAGCAAGCACGACAAGGAGATCATCGACTGGGCAATCACCGAGACTAACACGAACTATCTAGCCAATAAGAAGCTCTATGAACTCAGTGACGGGCAACTCCAAAAAGTAATGATCGCACGTGCACTCGCTCAGGAGACTGACTTAATCTACCTAGATGAACCAGCAGCCCATCTCGACTTGTACAACAAAATAGAGGTGATGATGCTCCTTCGAAAAATAGCCAAAACAGGAAAAGGTATTTTGATCTCCACCCACGACATGCAGGTAAGCACCCAGCTCTCCGACAAGCTGTGGCTCTTCAATTTCAATGAATTCCCAATGGAGGGAACTCCCGAAGACCTCATACTCAACGGGACTTTGGAACGCACGCTATATCTTCAAGATTACGGATATGACATGATTCATGGTTCTGTAGATCTTAATATTGAAACTAAAGGGCAAGTGGCTTTAGAAGGTGATGACGAGGTGATCTTTTGGACAAGCCAAGCACTTCAAAGGAATGGCGTGAAAATCTCCAATGATGCTCCGATTAAAATTAAGTGCTTGAAAAACGGTTGGACTATTGAAACTGAACAGTCAACAGAATCATACCCCTCAATCGAGGAACTACTTAAGCAGTTAGTGTTCTAAGAGGGTCTATTCGTATGTACTGATATGATTAATATCAGGTTAAGAGATTGATTATAGCATACAGATGAACTGTGACCAGTGCTAAATTGCACCCTGATAATTAACAAACACAATGTCTAGCAAGCAAATCAAAACGCTTATCTGCGTTATCATTCCCCTTATTATTCTAATTATTCCTACAGAGTTTTTAGGAATACCGGGGCTAACCATAGTCGAACAAAGAGTTATCGCAATATTTTTCCTTGCGGCACTCCTATGGATACTAGAGCCAATTCCTATTTATGCCACGTCACTCTTAATTATTTTCTTGGAGTTGGTGATGATTTCTACGAAGGGGTTGAATCTTCTAGTAGATGGTAAGTCCGAAAATTTAGGAACTCTTATCAGTTACAAGGATATACTAGGAACATTTGCCTCGCCAATAATTATTCTCTTTCTAGGCGGTTTCTTCTTGGCTATGGCTGCCACCAAATTTCGCCTAGATCAGAATCTCGCAAAAGTCCTCCTCAAACCATTTGGACAAAATCCAAAATGGGTCATGCTAGGCATTATGATAATCACTGCTACATTCTCCATGTTTATGAGTAATACGGCTACTACGGCTATGATGCTTTCCATTCTAGCCCCTGTATTAGCAGTGTTCTTACCAGGAGACAAGGGGAAAATAGCATTTACTCTAGCCATACCATTTGCGGCAAATGTGGGTGGAATTGGTACCCCAATCGGTACTCCTCCGAATGCCGTAGCACTCAAATATCTTACCGGAGCAGATTATATCTCATTTGGTAAATGGATGTCACTCACTATCCCGTACGTGATTATTCTACTTGGAGTCTGCTGGATATTGCTATTGATATTTTACCCTATCAAAACGGAAAAAATCAAACTAGAGATTACAGGATCTTGGCTTAAGAACAGAAAAGCCTACATCGTTTACGTCACTTTTGCTTTAACCATTTTACTTTGGTTGACTGACTTCATTCACGGCATGAATAGCTACATCGTGGCTATGATTCCAGTGGCAGTATTTTCAGCATTGGATATCATCAACAAAAACGATCTTAAGAATATTAGCTGGGACGTCCTTTGGTTAGTCTCTGGGGGTATTGCTCTCGGACTAGGGCTAGAAGCAACCGGACTTGCCGAGCGCTTAATCACAGTCATTCCATTCGATAGTTTGTCTCCGATGATGATCATTCTATTGGTCACGCTTGTAGCAATGGTCATGGCGAACTTCATGTCTAATACTGCTACAGCCAACTTGCTTTTACCACTAGTGGCAGCATTAGGTGTTTCCTTATCTAGTTTAGAGGCGTTTGGTGGCAACCAGATGTTGATCCTCGCAGTGACTATCTCTTGCTCTATGGGAATGGCGTTACCAATTAGCACACCTCCTAATGCTCTGGCATTTGCAACGGGGACTATAAAATCTAAAAATATGGCTAAACCAGGTGTTGCCATTGCCTTGATTGGAATGGTTCTCAACTACGGCTTAATGTATATTCTACACGTAATCGGTATCTTCTAGTCTTATATCATGACACAAAAAGTAGACTTTGGTTGGATAAAAGAGCAACTCTTCTCAGATGAGGGGAAAAAAATTGTGCTCAAAAAAGGAGACGTCCTTCTGGAACATAACCAAGAGAACCGAAAGCTTTTTCTTGTAAGCAAAGGCAAAGTACTGGGGTACCTCAAAGATGCCGCTTTGGAGAACTACCCAATCTTTGAGGAGACTGAAAATAAGTTCATCGGTGTTTACAGTTATTTCTCTGCTGACCACAAGAGCTACTCGCGAGTAGTAGCCGGTGAGGATACGGTAATCTACTACTATGACCGGCCATATGCCGATCACACTGAGGACGAGATGAGTCAACTCTCAGCATTCTTCATTGCGCTAGTGGTCAACGACTTGTTTACACGCCAACATTTTGCCAAGCGAATGGCGAAGGAAAAACACCTTGACACACAAAGATTATTGAAAGCTGAGAAACTAGCGACATTAGGACAAATGGCAGCTGGCTTAGCACATGAATTAAATAATTCCATCGGAGTATTGAATGGTCGGATGGAACATTTAGAAGAATTTATTACTGGTTGCACTGCCAGCAATAGCAATCCATTATTATCTGAATATTTCCGTTTGGGTCAAGAAAAAGGTCAAGTAATATCCAGCAAAGAAGCACGAGATATTCGTCAATCTTTAGAATCGCAATTCAAAAATATCACAGCTGCACAATCAAGGCGATTAGCCAAAACAGGTATTCCGATTGAAGAACTACAGAGGCTCGACAAAGCAAATCCACTAATTCTAGATGATGTCATGGAGTTTTGGGAAGCAGGTTGTGCCATACATGACATGCAGATTGCGGCGAAGCACGCCGCTCATGTTGTGAAATCGGTAAAACAGCTTGGCGTAGCAAAGCAGGAATGGGCCGACCATGTAGATGTAAATAATACAATTAATGAGGCCCTCGTCATACTCACCAACTTAACTAAGCGAGTAGACGCAAGTATTGAGCTTCAGGAAAGTCTTCCAACCACTTCGGCTTGTGCGGGACAGCTCGTTCAGGTCTGGATCAATGTTGTGAAAAATGGTATCGAGAGCATGCTACAGCATGGCACATCCAAACCTCAAATTCGAATAAAATCTGAATTGAATGATGGGTTTATTGAGGTTTCTATCACCGATAATGGACCAGGTATTCCCAAAAAAATATTGTCCAAAATTTTCGAACCGAGCTTCACTACCAAAGTCTCAGGATTGAATTTTGGTCTCGGCTTGGGGCTTTCAATTGTACAGAGAATAGTACTGGAGCACGATGCTCAAATCACAGTAACGAGCGAGCCCGGCCAAACGACATTTCATGTAAAAATCCCCTTAAACAACTGAATCATGGATAATCTAACAATCATTTGTATCGACGATCAACGAGAAGTACTTAACGCACTCACAGAAGATTTAGAAAATATTGAAACTTCAGTGCGAATAGAAGCGTGCGAATCTGTGGATGAAGCATGGGAAATCATTGAATCCATTGATAGTGCTGGAGACCATCTGGCATTAGTGATTACCGATCAGGTAATGCCCGAGAATACTGGTGTTGATATCCTCAAAAGACTTCATGATGATCCGCGATTTAGTGCAACTCGTAAAATCCTCTTAACAGGACTCGCTACGCATCAAGACACCATAGAGGCGATCAACGCATCGAAGCTTGACAACTACGTCGAGAAGCCTTGGGAGAAGAACAAGCTCGAAGAAATCATTAAGCAGCTCCTCACCAAATTCATCTTGGCAAAAGGAATCGAATACCAACAATACCCGGAACTCATTGATCAAAATACACTCTTCGAGCAACTCCGAAAAACTACTTGACTAAATGTACCAATTGAATCGCTTACGCATCTTGCTTCTTGTTTTTAGCTTACTATTTCTTTTTGTTATTCAAAATTCTTTTGCTCAGTCATCGGGACCCAAAGTCTATGGTAGCATGCAATTATGGGCCAGATACACCCATCAGAACCCCGGTTCTTTAATTGATACCAAACCTAGCAATTACTATTTCGATGGTTCACTGAGAAGGTATCGTTTGGGATTGAAAGGTGACATGTCAGATCGGATCTCTTACAATCTTCAGATTGGAAACAACAACTTGAACCACCTCAATCCTGACAAAGCCCCTAAACTCTTGGATGCTTACGCAAATTTCAAAGTGAACGATAAACTTTCCATAGTAGTCGGAAAGCACGCCTGGACAGGTCTTACCAGATATGCCGCGCCTTCCACTTTCAGTGCTATGGGCACCGACATCAACTACCACGCTACGCCGTTCCTCAATGTTCAAGATGATTTTTTTAGAAGATATGGAATCGCTGCACATGGGAAAATAAACAAACTGGACTACCGAATCGTATTGGCAAAACCAAACGCAAATAGTACCGCAACCTTAAGCGAGAACGCTAATTTCATCAATGACCCATTAGCCGTACACACTTCAGGGTATTTCAAATGGGAGTTCTTCGATAAGGAATCTTTGACTTCTGCTTTTTCGCCATGGACATATCTTGGCAAGAAGAAGATTCTCAACATAGGCGCAGGATTCAGCTATCAAACCAATTCTACTGAAAAGATTACCAATGCTGGTGATAGCATTATCTATGATGCGTTCTCGTTCGGTTTGGATGTATTTTATGAATGGCAGTCTAGCCAAAAAACATCATTTACGTTTTATAGCTCATTCATTCATCATAATCTTGGCCCTGGCTTTATCAGAAATATCGGACCAAATAACTCCGCCACCGCCACCACCAATAGTGGCTACTTCAATGGAAAAGGAAATGCCTTCCCAACAGTAGGGTCTGGAGATCTTTTCTTTTTTCAAATGGCAGCACTCAGACCGCTCAATTCGGAAAACGAATCAAATGTCGCCATACAGACTTACGTCAATTTGGAGTACGCAATGTTCGAAGCACTCGATGATCCGATGCTCGTATATGAGGTCGGAATCAATTATATAATGGACGGACACAAGTCCAAATTCTCACTAGGAATGCAGCAGAGACCTGTTTTCAAACTCGAAAGTGGGGAAGCAAAAAATGATAGGTACCTAGGGATGTACATTCTGCAATACCAATTACGGTTCTAAAAACACCTCCTTAGTAGCAGCATTCTCCAAAAATTCATTTTCCATGAAAACAAGACTTACTAGTTTTCACGTTAACTGAAGTCAAAGCCTACTACATGAAATATCTCTTCTTACTAATCAGCCTAATACTGACACTAACAACCCAAGCACAGGATCAAAACTTCTTCGAGTCTGCAGATAACTTCTTTGCTACTTACGTTGAAAATGGCCTAGTCAAGTATCAAGACATAAAGGAAAACACGGCAAATCTAGACCGTTTGGTTACTCAAATAGAAGACTATCTAGTAGCCGGTAAATTACCCAATGAGCAGAAGGCATTTTACACCAATACTTATAATATCCTAGTAATCAAGCAAATCATAGATAATTATCCAATCAAAGGCCCACTGAAAATAAATGGTTTTTTCAACGCAACCACTTTTAATGTAGCAGGCAGGGAAGTGACCCTTGATGAATTAGAAAAAGAAATCCTCTTACCGGCATTTCCCGATCCGAGGCTACACTTTGTGTTAGTCTGTGCAGCGATTGGCTGCCCTCCTATCGCTAACTACGCATTCTCTCCGACCAACATGGATTCACTAATCGAAGTGAAAACCAGAGAGATATTGAATATAAATTGGTATGTAAGAGTCTATAAGAACCACGCTCAGCTATCTAAAGTATTTGACTGGTACGGAGATGATTTTGTGAATGATAGTACGGACATCAAGTCGTTTGTTAATCGATACCGAGATATCAAGATTCCTGAAAGCCACGAAATATCCACCTACGAATATGACTGGTTACTCAATGATGCTGCGAGTAGTTTTAGGTATTAAATTTCTCGGAAACCAACTTTGGATTTTCTAACCTCCGTCAAAGTCAACTGAAAGGGGGATTTTGAGGACGAGTACTCAATCAAAAACTCAGAATTCTCTGTGAGGATAAAATCCAACACCATTCGGTGGTTGGATGTCAGTCTGAGATTGTCGAAGATTTGTTAGATTGTTGTGACTAACTAGACCAACGATAGGCCAATATTGCGTGTCATATATTTATGGGAAGAGTAAGTACTTTGGCAGTAGTATCAATTATGCTGCTCACAGTTGGATGCTCAGATGACAGTTTGGAATTGAGCGCTAACTATCCAGATGAGTTAATCAACACTTGGGCAGAGTCATATGAAGAAGACTATGGAGTCTATCGACCGTCAACACAAATCAAATTTCCACCTTCAAGATTTCGACAGACCTACAATTTCATGGAGAATAACCAATGTGAGTATTTGGTTTTATCTCCTGTTGATGCCTATTTTATGCAAACAGGTCAATGGGATTATGACCAAGAGCAAAAAACCATTTGTGTTTACAAAGAGAACCACGAAATATTAAGAGAACTTAAGGTAAAGTCGTTAACAGCTGAAAAGCTACTAATCGGTGAGTGAAAAATGTATGAATCACTTTGTGGAGACATGCACATTCTTGCTATCTGCAAATTGCTGAATTGTTTGGCGGAAAAATACATTAGGGTGGTCATGCGTGAAACGAGGCAAAGCGGAGAACATAATTTGATTTTGAATCTTCATCTCAGATTAGGCCATAGTTTTTGAATAGTCCTTGGTTCGAATGGGAATTTAACCTCTTTCAGAGTCACCTGAAAGGGATTCTGAGGACTAATTAAAAGAGAGTTAATTAAACAAGAATACAATGAGAGCCACGACTTCTATCAAATTTCTGGGAGCATTAATCTTGCTTATACCAACGTTATTCTTACATGGGCAGAAGTCCGAATTGAGTTTGTCGTTCAATCCAAAGTATTCTTATCGAATTATTAAGAATGATAATGGAGCTACTATTAGTCCAGATGGAGAAAAAGCAATTTATGGTTATGACGTTGGTATTCAGTATTCTCGAATAGCAAAAGCTAAAAAAATTGGAGTAGAGACTGGGATTTCATTCACCAAACTGGGCTGGAACTATGGAGATAGCTTCCAGTCAACTGAAAGTAGTCAGGTTTCAGAGACAGAGCAGATTCTTTATTTTGTTGATCTACCTATAAAGGTGTTTTATAGACCTTTTATAGAGAAGTCCATAACCCCCATGTTTGAACTCGGAATTCATAATTACTTTCTGATTAAAGAATTTTTGCACAACCCTGAACAGGGAACGATTGACCTTAATAATACAAGTGCTAGAGCCTACTTACCAAGTATTTCCGTGGGATGTGGTGTGCTCATGCGGATAAGCAAACTTCTGTCAATCCAAGTGCTACCTAATTTTAATTATTCACCTTTTTCGTTGTATGATATTAATAATGCAGAATTTAAAAGACACCTGTATTCATTTGGTGCCGAGTTGAAAGTCACCTACGATTTAAGTGTTAAGTAGGAGTAAGTATTAAACTCAGTTTTAGTAAGTCAAAAATTATATTAACCTCCTTCAGAGTCACCTGAAAGGGACTCTGAAGACTAATTAAAATCTCAGAGTTCTCTGTGAGCAACTCTGAGAGAGGACACTTAGAATGCTAGCGACTCAACTGGCCGAGAGATAGCTTCATTCCGTTCGCAAGGACGACTTAGTCGTTTCTACTTCATAAGATTGACATTCAATTCGCCATATTTGCGGCATGAACGCTACTAAGGATTCTGTCACTCTTGATCACAAGAAAGTCTTCTCAAAAATCAATAATGAAATGGGCAAAGCCATTGCTGATTTCAAGATGATAAAAGAAGATGATAAGATCATGGTAGCTGTAAGCGGAGGTAAAGACAGCCTTTGTCTCCTACATTTTCTTAAGATCTTTCAGCAGAAGGCCCCTATCAAGTTTGAAATACTAGCGGTCAATCTTGATCAGGGACAACCGGGATTTCCGAGTCATATTTTACCTGCCCTTTTCAAAGATTGGGGTGTGCCTCATCATATAGAATACAGAGATACCTACTCAGTAGTGGTAGAAAAAATAAAAGGCAGCAATACTTATTGTTCTTTGTGTAGTCGGTTAAGAAGGGGGGTGCTTTACGATCTGGCTAAGAAGATGGGCTGCAATAAGGTAGCTCTGGGTCATCATTTGGATGATTTGATTGAGACATTCCTAATGAATGCGTTCTACTCTGGCCAGCTCGCTTCCATGGCACCACATTACCAAACGGATAAAGAAAATATCAACGTAATAAGACCTTTGTACTCCCTTGAAGAAAAGTGGATGGATTCATACGCAACTTACATGGAGTGGCCAATTGTGCCATGTAACCTTTGTGGGTCTCAAGATGGGATGAAGCGACAAGAAGTCAAGCAACTAATGACCACACTTCAGAAAACCAACCCACAGATCAAATCGAGCATATTGAACGCTCTGAAAAATCCAGACCCAAATTTCTTACTCAAGCCTGAGCTGTGGGGTCAGGAGATTCCGTCAAGCCACTAGCGCTTCTGTAGGTTTCTGATCTCATTAAGATCAACCAGCAAGGTGACTGACAAGAAGGTCAGAGTAATACCTAAGAAGCCTGTGATCAGTGAAATAAAGAATGCAGCGTTGATATTGATGGTCACCAGAGCAATAGCGATCAATCCCAATCCTACCAAAAGGATTAGAGTATTTGCAAAGAAGTAATGTTTTAGAGATTTCATAATGTCTCGTTTTAAAGATTTCGTAACAAAATTAGATATTCAATGAACTCATCGTATCATCGAATATTAATAAATACTATATTTTTATTCCTATTGGGGTTTTCTTAAAAATGTTATCAATTTCAAATTCTGAAGCCCCCCAAAAATTTCATATCCTGCAACCCTGAGAAAGCACTAATTCTACCAAATCATGATGCTACTAAGAGATAGACGTCATCATAGGATCAAAACTTGCATTCAAACTCAAATTTATTTTTTCTAAACTCATCCATTTGCTCTTTGTTTTACTTAGTTGCTGGTTCAGCTAAGACGAGCAAAGAAATAGTTCGTTTGTGCATATTGTCATTATTAAAAACAAGGCTAACCTCACTCTTAAGCTGCACCCAAATCCATCAATAACCATTCAGGAGTAAAAAAATATTTTCGCTTGTCACCTTTGAGCCATTTAGTGCATCCTATATTTGAAATTCTATGCATATGAGCTCAATAAAACTTATTTCCCTTTGGACGGTAATGATGTTCTCTATCTCGGAGGCCCATGCCCAAACTATCAAAGGTTACATCAGTGATGAATCTACCAAGGAGTCTCTCCCATTTGCAACTATAAATTTTGAGGGAACTTCCGTCGGTACCATTTCCAATCAAAATGGGCGATTTGAAATGCAAGTGCCTGCCGGATTTGAAGACAAGCAGATTCAAGTGAGCTACATGGGTTACTATTCAAAGAGTGTTTCTGTTGTACAAGCTGGTGGGGATGTGAATATCGAGCTTACTCCGTCTACACTTACCTTGGCGGAATTGGTTATTAGACCTCTTTCGCCTGAAGACTATATCAGAAGGGTACTTAGAAATATGGACAAAGTGCTCTCTCAAAAGCCTGTACAGTCAAAATCTTACTACAGGGAAAAATTGCAAGAAAATGGTGAATACTTAGCTTTCACAGAAGGAATTTGGAAAGCCTATCACAAATCCTACAGTGACACCACTAAGAATCAATACCAACTGATGCTTTATGCAACTGCTGAAAATCCGGTAGAAATGCAGTTTATGAAAACTAGTCGAGATAAGAAGAACGATAAAAAAAGCAGAAAAGCAGAAAAGAAAGGTGAGGAATTCGAAGAATCAACGGGAATTGTTAATGCCACCTTTGGTGGGCCTGATGAGATATTGGAAATGGATATGACCAATGACCTGGATGAGTTTTTGGATAGCGCATATTTTAAGAAATTCAGGTATGAATTCGGTACACCCGTGGCTTTCAAAGACCGTGAATTATTGGTGATCAATTTTGAATCCAAAGGAAAAGTCGATCACATAAGAAGCAAAGGAAAAATCTATATTGATACTAAAACGGACGCTTTTGCTTCTATAGATTTTGATGCTGAGGCGGTTGTGCCTATTCTCATAGAACCAATTCTTTTCGCTCTCGGTATTTCAATTGAAAACCCAATAGTGAAAAAACAAATAAGGTATCAACTAATAGATGACTCATGGTATCCAGAATACTTCTACATCAATGTGAACCTAAACATCAAGAAAAGGCATCTATTTAGTGCCAATGAAAAGTCAAACTTTATGATTGAGCAACTCCTTAATCTCAACTCACTTGATACCAGTGATCCTCAACAAATTCAGGAAGAGTATAGATACACACAAGATAAAGAACCTGCCGAGCAAGTGTTCAATACTGAAAATCTCGAATGGGAGGACTTCAATAGGTTGACAGATTCGGAATGATCCCGGAAGTTTTACTCAACCACTTATCAAAGTAATGCATTCTCATTAAGTGGGTTTGGTAGAGTTGTTGTAATTTTCTTGAGTTATTCTACTCTAACCAGAAAACCACATATAACCTACATGAACCTATCCATCCAAAACCTATCCAAAACCTACCCAAACGGGGTACAAGCGCTTAAAGATGTGACATTAGACATTCCGGTAGGAATGTTCGGACTCCTTGGGCCAAATGGCGCGGGTAAGTCATCGCTAATGCGAACCATCGCTACATTACAGGAACCAGATACTGGATCTGTTACATTAGGTGATATTGATGTATTGATTGATAAAGAAGCTACTCGTAGAGTTTTGGGCTATCTACCGCAAGAATTCGGGGTTTATCCTAAAGTCTCCGCAGAAGATCTCCTAGATCACATTGCGGTACTCAAAGGAATCACCAACACCAAAGAGCGAAAGCAACTGGTCAAATCCCTGTTGCAAAAAACGAACCTTTGGCAGCACAGAAAAAAAGGTCTGGGTGGATATTCGGGGGGAATGAAACAACGATTTGGAATCGCGCAAGCATTGATTTCCAATCCTAAACTCATCATAGTAGATGAGCCAACAGCTGGTCTCGATCCTGCCGAGCGCAATAGATTTCTCAACCTCTTGAGTGAGCTAGGAGAAAATACTGTGGTGATTCTATCCACTCACATAGTAGACGATGTGAAGGAACTGTGTACCAAAATGGCGATCATCAATCAAGGAGAAGTGTTGCTTACAGGCAATCCGCTAGAGTCTATCAAAAGCATAGAAGGAAAAATCTGGAGTAAGACTATCGATAAAGAAGAACTCGAAGGGTACAAAGAAAAATACAACGTGATCTCTGAAAGACTGATAGCTGGAAAGCCTAAAATCCACGTTAATAGCGACACTAAGCCTGACGGATTTACTGCCGAAATAGCTGATTTGGAAGATGTATATTTCTCCAAAATTAAGGAATCAACTCCAACTGCTGAAGCTGCAGTCTAACCCATAACCAACTTCATCATGCTAGAGTTTATCAAGTTTGAGCTGAACTATCGTTTCAGCAGACCGGTCACATACATTTATTTTATCATCATTTTCCTGATGACCTTTTTAGCTACAGCTACTGATATTGTTCAGGCGGGAGGTAGTGGAGGTAAGGTGATGGAAAATGCCCCTATCGTCCTTACTGGCATCATGCTTGCCGTGATGATCTTCGGAATCTTCATCGCGTCAGCGGTCATGGGAGTACCTGTACTTCGGGATTTTGAGCACAAGACTGATTCTATGATTTTCACCACGCCTACAAGCAAAATGAGCTATTTGGGTGGAAAATTTATTGGATCGTTCATCATTTTACTATTTATCTGCTCGGGTATCATCCTGGGTGCGATGTTTGGTCAAGCATTTCAATGGCCATGGCTTGATAATGCCGATAGGCTCATGGAATTTAGTTTCATTCGCTATTGGAATCCATTCGTCACTTTCATCATTCCCAACCTGTTCATCTTTGGAGCTATCTTCTTTATGGGAGGCTCTCTTGGCAAACGAATGGTTGTGGTTTATGCTCAAGGGATTACTTTATTTATGGGTTATCTAATCGCGAGTTCATTCTTGTCTCAGCTGGATAATCAAACGCTGGCAGCCATGCTCGACCCGTTCGGATTTGGCGCATTGGAAGTAACTACTCAATACTGGACAGTCTCCGAGCAAAATGAATTGCTTATGCCGTTCTCTAGATACATTTTGAGTAATCGCCTAATTTGGATAGGAATCGGTCTTCTTTCTTTAGTGTTAACTTATGTCAAGTTCAATTTCCAACAAGTAGGAAACGCTAGTAAAAAAACCAAGAAAAATGCAAGCCGTGCAGCTAGAGAACTAGCTGAAGATCACATAGAGTCACCAGCAGTTAATCAAAATTTCGGGATTGCAGCGCAGCTTGTACAGATCAAAAGTTTATCGTGGTTTTATTTTAAATGGATCATCAAGCAAGGTCCTTTCCTATTCATTGCTTTAGCAGGAGTTGCCTTTGTGCTGATTCTGGCATTTGTAGGAGGCACTGGAGGATATGACATAGAGGTTTACATGACGAGCAGCAGAGCAGTCAGTATGATTGGTGTATTCAATTTGTTCTTTATCATTATCACTGTATTCTACACCGGAGAAATCGTATGGAAAGAGCGGGATATCAAAATGAACTTAATCTATGATGCCCTCCCATTTACCAACTATGTAAGTCTAGCGAGTAAGTTTTTGGGAATGGTGATGATGAGTATTTTCATTCTCACAGTTCTTATGTTCACTGGTATAGCGATCCAAATCATAAAAGGATATCCAAACATTGAATGGGGCATTTACATCACCAATCTCTTTGGTGACACGCTCTCAGTAATGATATTATATCTCGTGCTTGGCCTTTTTATACAGGCTCTGGTCAATCATAAGTTTGTGGGATTTGGACTGATGTTCATGTTCTATATGTCTTTGATTGTAATCAATGAATTGGGTATCGAGCACAACATGTTCTACTTCGCTAGAGCATCTCTGGGAACCTATTCGGAAATGAACCAATACGGTCATTATGTGACGCCATTCTCTTGGTTTAATCTCTATTGGTTTGGGCTAGCTGCTGTATTCTATGCGGTGGCGATTCTATTTACCGTAAGGGGAATCGACTCTAAGTTCATGATCAGATTGAAGCTTGGAGCTAATCGTTTGAATGTGTCAGCTATTGCTTCAATAGTTGTTGCATTGATTGTGTTTGGCGGAACTGGCGCTTATATCTATTACAATACCAATATCTTGAATGAATATCAAAACTCTGATGACCAAAAAGCTGATCAGGCTTTATATGAGCGAACGCTAAAAAAGTATCAGTTTATGTCTCAGCCTAAAGTTATTGATACTTATGTGGAAGTTGACATCTTCCCTGCATCTCGTGACTTCAAGGCTTCTGGGTACTTTGTGCTTAAGAATAAAACTCAGGATACCATACCTACAATTCACATTCAAGAAGCCACTGATAGTCAGTTGAAAACCACTTTGAGCTTTACTTCAGTTTTTGAAATAGACACTATCTACGAAGATTTCAGATATACCATTTACTCTTTGGAAGCACCACTACTGCCAGGTGATTCACTCAAAATGAATTTCGATGTGGAATTTGTTACTCAGGGATTTAAAGAAGGAGGTTCTAACAATGACGTAGTGTATAATGGCACCTTTTTTAATAACCTCACTTATTTCCCAACATTAGGTTATAATGATGGATTTGAATTGGGAAGTGACGATGATCGAAAGGAACAGGATCTGGAAGTAAAAGAGCGCATGATGGAAACTGATGACCCTCGTGGAATTGCCAATAGTCTATTTGGGGATGACTCGGACAAGATCAGTTTTGAGGTAATAATTAGTACTGATAGTAGTCAAATGGCCATTGCACCGGGTTACCTCCAAAAGAAATGGAATGAAGGCAAGAGGGTCTTCTACCATTACAAAATGGATACACCGATGGTCAACTTTTACTCGATCGTATCTGCAAACTATGAAGTAGCAACAGACACTTGGATTCCAACTGTAGATTCTTTGCCGGAAGTGGCACTAGAGATCTATTATAATAAAGGTCATGAATACAATCTTGATAGAATGATGGGAGGTATGAAAGAGGCACTCGACTACTACACTGATAATTTCAGCCCATATCAATTCAGACAACTTCGGATTATGGAGTTTCCGAGATATAGAGGTTTTGCTCAGTCCTACGCTAACACGGTGCCTTTCTCAGAAGGAATTGGGTTTATTCAACATATTAAAGAAGACAATGTTGACTTGCCATTCTATGTGACCGCTCACGAAGTAGCTCACCAGTGGTGGGGACATCAGGTCACTGAAGCGGGCGTAAAAGGTAATGCTATGCTTTCCGAGACATTGTCTCAGTACTCGGCATTGATGGTGATGAAGAAGAAATTCAAGCCAGAGATCATCAAAGAGTTCTTGAAATTTGAATTGAACAGTTACTTGATGGGTAGAACCTTCGAGCAAAAGAAAGAACAACCGTTAAATCAAGTGGAAGGTCAGGGCTATATTCATTATCGAAAAGGGTCACTTATCATGTATGCTTTGCAAGATTATATAAGTGAGGATAGTGTGAATGCAGCACTCCAGCGATTCAATAAAGACTATGCCTTCAAAGAAGCACCATATCCTACTTCTAAAGATTTGATTAAGTACTATCGCGCCGTGACTCCCGATAGTTTACAATTCATCATCACAGATATGTTTGAGACGATTACCCTATTTGAAAACAAGACCATTGATGCAGAATATGAAGAGGTCTCTGAAGATGAATTTATTGTCAACTTCAAAGTGAATACCATCAAATATCAAGCTGACAGTCTAGGGAATGAAGAAGAACAAGAGCTGAAAGATTGGATAGATGTTGGGGTGTTTGCCGAAGGAAGTGATGGTAAAGACAGCATCATCTACCTGCAGAAGCACAAAATCAGCAAAGCAGAAAACGAGTTTACCTTAACCGTAAGCACCAAACCTTCAAAAGCCGGTATCGACCCGATCAACAAGCTGATAGATAGAAATCCTAAGGACAATATGAAGGATGTGAGTGAGAAGGAGGAAGAAACATTGTAATTTTTAGAGACCCTGAGCCACGCTACGAGTGGTTCTGGGCCTTTCAATACACCACCTCAAATGAATCTATTCTATATCAGGCACCATTATCAGTCTATTGTAAGAAGTCCTACTTTTAATGGGGCGGTATTTGCCTTCACTATTCTTGTTATTCTATTCGCATCATCTATTGCATCTATTTACGGACAGATCGATGATTATACACTCATTCTGGGAGAATATATGGGATCCTCAGAAGCACAATATACGCCCTTCTTGGTGCTCTATATAATGAGTGATTGGATATTAAAGATCGTATTCAAACGTCCTTTTCCCATGCTGAAATATTATACTCTTTGGATTAAAAAGCCAGAGACTATAACTATTCAGTATCTGATTACCACGCTTTTCGGATTTTTACCCATACTACTATTCATTAATCTAGTTGCGATGGTTTTCAAAGCTGCTGAATGGATGGGAATTCAAGTCGCAGTGTGTATGATCGGATGGTGGATAGCTACTCATTTTCTTTCATTAACAACTCAGGTAACCAAACCCTTTTTAAGCACCCTTTGGTTCTCAGTCATTGCAGCATTGGTCATTGTATCGCTATACTTCCCAGAATTTGAAATAGGAACCTATCTACTCCATCCTTTAGTTACTCTTACTGCGTTAGTATCAGGAGTTGTTTTGTGTTACTTCACAGTGGTTCACTTTGTTAATGTATTACCGCAGCTAGAGATAAAGGATAAAAAAACCTTCCTTGAAAGTATCCCAGCATTAAATTTTAATAACCCTGTTGTTCAACTTGAGTGGTCGCTAATAGCAAGAAACAAAAGAACACGTACCAACTTACTATTTGGTTTCATTGCGATTCTTGTTCTCCCGTTTCTAATAGATTCAGATGTTCCATCTGGCTTTCGTGCACTTGTATTCTTTATCACTACAGGGTTCTTCATCATCCAACATGGTACTTATTCGCTAGGCTGGGAAGGCACCTATTTTGATTTTCTGATGGTCAATATTCCGATAAAAGTTTTCATAAAGACGAGGTACAACTTTTACATTGCTACAGCATTCATAGGGTTCTTACTAGGCTTAATACCGATCATCATCCTCAACCTGAACATTACCGACCTTGCATCGATTCTTTTTTATAACATCGGCATTACCGTACCACTGACGCTTTACAGATCTACTTTTCATAATTCTAAAATTGATCTTTCGGGGAACTCATTTATGAATTATGATGGAATGATGACTGGGCCGATCATGTTGAGCACATTTTTGGTCATGCTGATACCTATGATGTTGTATGGAATCGGATACGCAATACTTGGCGAAAATGGACTGCTACTATTTGGAGGAATTGGTCTAATCGGCATCTTGCTAAAAAGTGTTTTTATAAACTCGATAACAGAGACGCTACAGAAAAAGAAATATCAACTTTCACAAAGCTTCAAATCATGATTAAGGTTCGAGATCTGAAAAAATCATTCAAAGGCATACTCGCCTTAGACATAGAATCACTGGATATCAACCCTGGTGAGTGTGTCGGAGTGGTAGGAAATAATGGAGCTGGAAAAACGACCTTCTTCAAGTCAATTCTTGATCTTCATAAGCCAGACGAAGGTTATGTTTCTATTGAAGGGAACAGAGTAGATCAATCTTCCGATTGGCAAAATCATCTC
>CAYGPP010000061.1:0-2055 GCA_964351885.1 uncultured Marinoscillum sp. | reverse complement strand
AATCATCTCAATGCATTTGTAGATGAGTCTTTCTTGATAGAGTTTTTAAAACCAAAAGAGTATCTATCCTTTATCCTTAAGATGAAGAACACACAATTTGATGTAGCAGAACTCCTCTCGCAATACAGTGAGTTTTCCAATAAGGATATAGATGAAAGTGTGAAATACATTCGAGATTTATCTACGGGAACGAAGGTTCGGATAGGTGTCCTCTCGTTGCTTGCTGGAGACCCTAAGTACATCATCATGGACGAACCATTTGCACATATTGATCCCACTTCACAGTCTAAGCTTCGAAAGCTTATACGTGCCCAAAAAGAAAAAGGACGCTGTGTGATTGTATCAAGCCACAATCTCCAAAACATAGCTGAGTCTTGTGATAGAGTAATACTCATAGAGAGTGGACAAGTGAAATATGATGTATCTGTAAGTGAAGAGTCTATCAAGCAACTGGAAGACTACTTTGCAGAATGAATCTCGAGGATCAGGAAAAGAATCTTGACCATCTCTACCTCAAGTTCTTAAAACCGACCTCTCAGCCTTTAATTCGTAATTCTCTTACCGCTAATTGAAAGCGTACTCCAAACCCACAAAGGTTTGGTAGATAAACTCATTCAATGGAATAATGGGTTGGTCATCCCATAAAAACTGACCTGAAAGCTTCACTTTGAGATGCGCATTCAGCGCATTTTTAATCTCAATCTGTCCGCTAAATCTATTTCTAAACGAATTAACCTCCTGATCATAACCAGATTGAAAATAACCAATCGCATTGATATTGGTAGTTTGAGTGATCTTAACATCGCCACTCAAGTAGGTATTTACTTTCCATAGATTTTTAACAATTGTTTCCTGCTCACCAGCCCAGCGTTCGTGTTCGTTGAAAACACCTAACCCACAATACAACATATTTTTTTTCTCGAGAATATTCCAACGATATCCGGCCCCTGCGAGATATCGAAGACTCATATTTCTCGACTCATCAAATTGTACCTGAGTATAGAACTCAGGAGTCAGTTTGGCAGCTCTTCTCAAAATATGCCGTAGATGCGAACTACCATTGTAGATGGCTGGGCTGTCACCTATTTTAAAGTAATTCAATCCACTAATCAGCAAAGTGGCTGATTGCTTAGCCACATACACCACGTCCAAATTAGTGTTGACCCCTACATATACATTTTGCACTTCGGCAGTGGAACTCCTATTGTTGAGCGCGAAAGTGCCATCTATCACACCAATAAAATAATCTGAAGAGTCTGAAGCCAATGACCCCTTATTCACTTTGAGAATCTGGGCACTAACCTGCGAATAGCAAAAGAGGAAGAAAAAAATAAGAAATATAAAGCGCATGAATAAAGGTAAATGATTGGGTTAAAGGCTAGTCAGCGAACTCGCAATGACTCAATAGCCATGTAGTACAAAAATAACCAGAATAGCATTTATGCTATTTTCCAGACTCGGAAAGGTTCGCTCCTACTCAGAGGGTTTCAACAGCATTCCAGCCTCAAAAAATTTAAACTCCCTGAGAAACAGGACTCAAGCGAATGAAACATATGCCCATAATCCCAGATCCTTTAAGTGGTTCGTATTCTGGGCTAACAGTCCAAAAGGACACTTGACTTAGCGTAGCATTCAACTCTCCTTCCGGAAGAAAAGCGCTATTCCCTTAAGTAATTTTTTAGAATCTCGGCTTGTAATAGAACCTAGTTTTTTGATGATCCGCTTTCTATCAACCGCTTTAATTTGATCTATTGCAGCTTGACCAGTTATTCCCTGAAAAGTAACTTTCACTCTAAAGTCGAGTTCTCTGATTTTGGATGTGAGAGGGATGATCACCAAAGGACTCCAGAACTCATTGATTTCATTGGGTGATACGATAATGGCAGGTCGAGTTTTCTTGATTTCGTTTCCTATAGTGGGATCAAGCCTGACCAAGCAAACATCAAAACGTTCTATTTCCACTCCCATTCGTTTTCATCAAAATCATTGAGAATAAAGTCCTCTTCAGCATCTTGATCCACTTGTCTGATCTGTTCGACCCAGTTTTTTCGGGAG
>CAYGPP010000060.1:0-20678 GCA_964351885.1 uncultured Marinoscillum sp. | reverse complement strand
GGGAGGCACTTGCAGATAGGCGGAAGTCCGCAGATCTAGCCTTTATCATCGAGCCATATATACGATTTCAAGGTCAAGTTGGAGAGCAGGCAACCATGTTTTTCCGTGATCCATCGGGTAATGCACTCGAATTCAAGGCGTTTGCTGATCAATCCCAACTCTTCGCAAAGTAATGGCGGCCGTCGCAAAGTATAGGGAACTCACATCTAATGAACTTCAGTCTCTAGAGAAAGAATTTATTGATTACTTGATCGTAAATGGTATCACCGCTGAAGATTGGGTAAGGATCAAAGAAAAGGAAAAGCAAAAGGCGGAAGATATTATCACACTTTTCAGCGATGTAGTAATGGAAGGTGTGCTTCGGAAGATCCAGTATTTAGAGTTTCGATGTTCACAGGATATCAAGACTTTTCAGTGTTTAGACGAGAAGATCGTCTTGGTAGGAATGACTACTACGAATGAGCTGATTGACTTCACCAATGAATCCTTTTTCTCGTCAGCTGCTGCGAATCCTCCCGATGGTGTGAAGGTGTACACTACGGAGAAAGCCTATAATAAAGTACGAGAAGAGGAATTGTTTGGCATGATCCAAGCAGGTTGCCAGATCTCAGATGGTCAGTTATTCAAGACAATTTCTATGAGTTTGGTTGACTGATTTTTAGCCATCATTTCGGCGAAGGAGAAATCCCAAGCTCGGTGGAAGAGATTCCCCAATCTGCATTTCGCTTTACTACGTTACACAAATAAAGATGATTCGTAATGTTTTTATTATCTCTTTTTCCCGAGATAAATTGAAACCAATTACTTTAGTACGTTAATCTACACCATGCACACTCGTTTTTTCTATGCCATCTTTTGGTTGGCGGTACTCTTACTTTGGACAGCTTTTAGGTGGCTGACTGGAACCAGTTACTCTGATATAGAAGATCAATTCAGCTTCACGGAGGGAAAACCTGACGGAGTTTATCACTATATCAGCATATATCCTAGCGTGTACTTTGATGATGAATCTTGGTACAGCAAATTATCCGATACGTATGGTAAGGACAATAAGAAGGAAGTAAGAGAAATTACCCAATTCTACAGAGACAAGATGTCAGTTTACCTCGATACCCTAAATGACCTTGACCCGGAGAGTTGGGAGATCATTACTTCACCATACTCAGAAAAGGTCTTCATGGGGGACACCATGCTTCTAGGCGATAGGGTTGCGGTTTATCAAAAAGCAGATATGGCTCGTTCCATACTTTTTAAGGTTCAAGACTCAGATGTTCTTTTCGAATTGGATGATAATCTGATCGATGACTTTGATAAAGAATTTGTCAGGAGACAATTCAAATTTGAAGACGCTGAATACTATCGTTTTGCGGATTCGTTAAACACCTTTCTTGCTGCTTTGGATTATGTGAAAATAATGCATCGTCCTATTGATACACTTAATGCGAGCTCGCTACGGATGGCAGATTATATCGGTCAAAATGTGTATCGAATGTATGATGGAGATGATGAATTAATATCAGAAAACGGTTTCCTCATAGAGCGAGCCAGCACTAAAATGGAAAAGGATGATTTTGGGGATATGGTACGCGTAGATAATGATGATTATCTGATTTGGTATGGCCAATGGAGTTATCAGTGGGTGGCGGCTTTGTTAGCAATAGCCTTTCTTGTACAGACACTAGGTTGGTTGCGTTTGCTCTATAGGAAGCCTAAGTATTTGATTCATATCGACCAAACGGAAGGTGTTTTCAAATTCAGGATTGGTTCAAAAAGACAGATTGACGGCCCTTTCGAAATCCCGCTTGAGAACTTTAGACTGGTAACCTTTCTGCAAGACGCTGATACAGAAAATGAAACTTGTTTGGCTATCGTTTTCTTCCACGATTCAGAAGTAGAAAGTGAGAGTAAGTATTATCACTTTGCTAGCCAGGATTATCAATTTGATAAGACACTCACTGAACTAGAAAGCCTTCCCGAGGATAAATTATTTCAAGTAGACGTTGATTTATTCACGGAATCTACGAGTGAAAACAAGGAATGGAGTTTCAATTATACATTGAAAGGGGGCGAGGAATTTGAGTTTAAAGGCAGCTATGAACGCTAAGGATTAAGCATGTTACAGACGATGTGATTTTCGATCACCTGTTGTGTAGCTTCTATCAGTTATTCGTTCGATTGCATAAGTTCCTCTAAACTTTGTTTTTTATCGAAGGATCAGATGATTCTTTGGTATCCAATTCTGGAAATACAATTTCAAGATCGCCTTGTTTTTTGGAAACTAAAAGGGCAATAATTCCAGCTAAAGGACTAATCGCCAGAGCAATGATAAATGTCCAGACAAAACCAATTTTCCGCTTGGAACCGAGATAACCAAAAACGAAAGCTTGACCAAACCAGAGGATGACAATTAAAGTAGTTTCCATAGTGTGAATGACGTTTTTATTGAATAGTTAATCAATCATTACAATACTGGATGACGAAAGATGAATGGTTCTATTTTTTGCTCAAAGTTAATGCAAACAAAAAAGACAGCCTAGGCTGCCTTTTTTGTTATCTATATGTACCTAATGATTAGGCTTTAAATTCTATTTTTCTCATCCTCAATGAGAGAGGAGTCACTTCTACGTATTCATCTTTATTGATATATTCCAAAGCTTCTTCCAAGGAGAATTTCTTTGGCGGAGCAATCTTCATACTTGCATCAGTACCAGACTTACGCATGTTCGTCAATTGCTTTCCTTTCTGAACATTTACTGCAAGGTCATTAGACCTAGAGTGCTCACCAATTACCTGACCAACATAAAGTTCATCACCAGGAGCTACGAAGAAAGTACCTCTATCCTGAAGTTTATCAATAGAGTAAGAAGTACCAGGACCAGTCTCCATTGAGACCAACGATCCATTCAGACGCTCAGGAATTTCCCCTTTGAAAGGCTCATAACCGTTGAATCTGTGAGTCATCACGGCCTCACCAGCTGTTGCTGTTAATACTTGGTTTCTAAGTCCGATCAATCCACGTGCTGGAATGTTGAATTCCAAATGCTGAACGTCACCTTTTGGTTCCATTATTGTCAACTCTCCTTTACGCTTAGTTACTAACTCAATGGCTTTACCAGAAACATTTTCCGGCACATCGATCACCAAGTGCTCTACTGGCTCATGCTTTTGACCATCCACTTCTTTGTAGATTACCTGCGGCTGACCTACTTGTAGCTCATAACCTTCACGACGCATCGTCTCAATCAATACTGACAAGTGAAGTACGCCACGTCCATAGACTAAGAATTTATCCTCACTATCCGTGGGCTCTACGCGTAGCGCAAGATTCTTTTCAATCTCTTTCATCAAACGATCTCTCAAGTGTCTTGAGGTCACGAATTTTCCTTCTCTACCAAAGAAAGGAGAGTTGTTGATTGTGAAGAGCATGTTCATCGTAGGCTCATCTACTCCAACTCTTTCCAATGGCTCAGGATTGTCAAAATCAGTGATGGTATCACCTATATCGAATGCTTCAATACCTGTTACTGCACATATATCTCCACAACCAACTTCTTCTACGCTACGTTTCCCCAGCCCTTCAAAGACATGTAGTTCCTTGATACGTACGCGCTGTACTTTGTCGTCTGACTTAGTTAACCCAAGACTCTGACCCACTTTGATGCTTCCTTGGTGAATTCTGCCAATAGCAATACGTCCAGTAAAAGAAGAGAAATCCAATGAAGTGATTTTCATTCTAAGAACTCCTTCTTTTAATTCAGGAGCAGGAATTTGCTCTAGGATAGTATCCAATAAAGGATCAAGATTATCCGTTTTGTTTTTCCAGTCCGTGCTCATCCAGCCATACTTAGATGATCCGTACAGCGTAGCGAAATCTAGTTGGTCTTCAGTAGCATCAAGGTTGAACATAAGGTCAAAAATCTCCTCATGTACCACATCAGGACGACAGTTTTCCTTGTCTACCTTATTTACGACTACTATTGGTTTTAGGCCTAATGAAAGCGCCTTACCCAACACAAATCTCGTTTGAGGCATTGCACCTTCAAATGCATCCACTAAGAGAAGCACACCATCAGCCATACTCAATACTCGCTCTACTTCACCACCAAAATCGGCGTGACCAGGAGTATCAATAATGTTGATTTTCGTACCCTTGTAATTGATCGATACATTTTTCGAGAGGATCGTGATTCCACGTTCTCTTTCCAAATCATTCGAATCTAGAATTAGATCGTTGTTGTCTTGTGTCCGCTTAGCGTCGTTGGCTTGGGCAGCATAGATAATTTTATCTACCAATGTTGTCTTGCCATGGTCAACGTGTGCGATGATGGCGATATTTCTTATTTCACTCATATGCTTATATAAAAGAGCGCAAAAATACCTTTTATATAGAGAAGAAGTGGTGTATAAATAAAAAGAATTCAATGGGCTCCAAGTCATTAATACTTATCCTCTAAAGATTAGCATAAGAGGTTCTATGGCCATTTTTATGATCTAAAAAAATTTGTAAATGATCTGAAAATCAAAACGAGTATCTTGTGAGAGCTAACAAATGTTGATTTAGATGAAAGTATTGAAGTGGTTAATAGTAATAATAGTCGTTCTTGTTGCCGTATTTTTAGTAGGTCCCAAAGTTGAATATCCCGAAATAGCTCCTGCAAAAATAGAGCCTATCAATATCACTTTGGATAGCTTGGATAATTACGTCAGATCAAAGGATTTGTCGATTCCAAATTTGAAACCTGATAATGAATCAAGGATAATCTGGGCTGATAGTATCAGGAAAACCAGATACAGCATTGTTTATCTGCATGGATTTAGCGCAAGCCCGATGGAATCTGACCCCACACATTTTGAAATAGCTAAGACTCTCGGTTGTAATCTGTATATCCCGCTTTTGGCTGGGCATGGCATCAAAGACAAAGAAGCTTTTGCCGATCTGACTCCTAATGATTTGATCGAATCAGCTAAAGAAGCCTTAGCAATTGGACAATTACTTGGGGATGATGTTATCCTAATGTCTTGTAGTACAGGTGGCACATTGTCTATCTACCTAGCTGGAGCCAATCCAGAAATGGTGGATGCGATGATCATGTATTCGCCAAATATTGAGCTTGCAAATCCAGCTTCTAAAGCAACAACAGGTCCATGGGGGAAACAGATTATGAGAAGAGTAATAGGTAAATATTGGGTACCTAAAGATCCTAATGATGAATATGGATGGAAATACTGGTCAATGGAATATCGAACTGAGGGACTAATAGCACTACAAGGTCTTTTGGACGGCACAATGAAACCTGAAGTTTTTTCTAAGGTTACACAACCATATTTTGCTGGGTATTATTTCAAGGATGAGGAGAATAAAGACCAGACGATTTCTACGAATGCTATTGTTGACTTTCATTCGCAGACATCAACCCTTGCAGATCAGAAAGTATTGATGGCCTTTCCAGATGCAGGTGAGCATGTAATGGCTAATCCTTATAAAGGGCAAAACGTCAAGGCGGTAGTAGATTCTACCTTAGCTTTTGTCAAGAATGTATTGGGTATTATACCAATATCAGATGAATAAGCTCGACTGTGTAAGGCAAGTATTTGGTGAGTTTATTGCCGAAGGTGATATTAAGTTAATGGCTGAGTGCTTTCAGAGAAAAAGCTGTAAATCAGGTGAGACCATTGTTAACAAAGGGAGTGTTGAGAAGCACTTCTATCTAGTAGAATTAGGAGTTCAGATGCTTTATATCATCAATAAGAATGGAGAGAAAGTCATTCTTGGTTTCTCCTTTCATCCTTCACCGACAGGAGCTTATGATTCGTTTCTGAAACAAACTCCCTCTCAATTATACTTCGAAGCAATCACTGAAACCAGCTTGTGGTCTATTAATCGTAAGACTTTTGATGAATTCAATGAGATTTTAGGGTTTATGGAATGGCGAGCTGTTTTTGCAGAGCGGATTCTATTTGGAAGACTTCAAAGAGAGGTAGAGTTAACTACATTCACAGCCAAAGAACGATTTGAAGCATTTGAGAAGCGGATGCCGAACGCCCTTCAAATCATTCCTCAAAAGTATTTGGCTTCATACCTAAATATGTCTCCTGAAACTTTTAGCAGAATTCGTGCGGAAAGGAATTAATTGATTTAGATCAATTTCTAAGACATACAGGTTGGCCAACTTTGTATCAAACGAAGTAGAAACCATGTCCATCACCTCATTAGAGTCATTATATCAAAAATCGCAAGATCAGTATGCCTATCTTCTCAACCTAGTTGACCCACTGCCTAGTGAAATGCTGGTTTGGAAAGGAAACGACAAGGAATGGTCGGTTGAAGAAATAATTGATCACTTGTCAATCGTATATAGCTTGTACTCTCCTAAGTTAGATAAAGTCATCAATGAATCCGAAGAACTTATTTCTGGCGTTATGTCGGAATACAGGAAAACCTTATTTGGAAGACTATCGATCTATTCGCAACGTCCGAAACGTGGTAAGGTAAAATTCAAGATGAAGACTTTTGATTTCTTCGAACCGAAAGCAAAGGCCGGTGAAGGGTCTAGAATTATCGAAAAGTTTAAAATTGATAAACAGAAATTCGCCGAAATAATCCAATTAGCTAAGACAAAGAACCTTTCTAAGACGAAGGTGTCTACGGCTCTTGGTGAGCGTGTTAAATTTTATATTCCCGAGTGTTTCGAGTTTTTATTGGCTCATGAAGAGCGCCATTTGGTACAAATCGAAAAGCTGATCCAACGGCAATCGAATTAAAAGATCTTTCTAGATCGAAATAATTGATTTTCTGCGGAAGGGTTTTTTTATATTACGGCGTTATTAAAGAACAGTTAACACGGCGTAATATGTTTGATAGTTTTCTTGAGGGTACCCAATACTATGATTATCCTTCTATAGAAGTTGCTTTATTTTCCTTGCTCTTGGCTCTTGTGTTGAGTTCGGTAATAGCTTTTATCTACCGATTTACTCATACAGGATTACAGTACTCCAAAAGCTTCTTTCAGGCAATGGTCTTAAGTCCTTTGGTGACTGCTATGATTATGATGGCAGTTGGAAATAATCTCGCAGTGGGATTTGGAATTATGGGAGCGGTGGCGATTATCAGGTTTAGAACCAATATTCAGAATCCAAGAAATATCATCTTCATTTTTGCCGCCTTGGCCATCGGAATTGCCTGTGGTGTCTATGGTTATGCCGTAGCAGTTGGAGGTACGGTTATTTTTTCATTGACGGCTATGACTCTTCATTATTCTCCTTCAGGAGGCCCAATGAATAATGTTTTCGAAATAGTATGCCAGACTACTGACCAGCAATTGATTTTGGAGGTGAAAGAATACATCATGTCCAAAAGTAAGACGTTTGATGAGCGAGAGTTGAGGAAGAGAACAGAGCTTGATAATAAGTACACTTACAAAGTAACGCTAGAGAACGACAGTGACATAGATGAGATATTTAAGTATCTGGAAGCAATACCGGGATTATCCGATGTACGCATAGCGAAGAAGACTTACCAAGAAGAACTTTAAGAATATGAGAAAGTATGTTTTTGTAAGTTTTTGGTTTGTAATGGCAATTGGTTTGACCGTGGTGTCGCTCAGGTATAAGAGTAAAACAGAAGCGTTAATTGCGGTTGTGGAATCACAAGAAACAGCGATCAGTTTTCAGCAGCCTGTAATAGTAACATCCATTCGAGTGGTACCAGGCCAAGCAGTATCAAAAGGGGATACTTTGATCACCCTTAATCGACCAGATCTCAATCTCGATATTGAGCAAAAGATCAACGAGCTGGAGAGTGTCTCCGCAGAAATAGAACAGACAGAGAAGAATTACCTAAGCAAAGTTGAATTACTCAGACTTGAGCGGGACGGAAAGACCAATAGACTGAAAGCTGAGCTTAATGAGTTGCAAACCAAGTTGAATCGGCAGACAATCATAAGGAGTAAGCTGGTTCAAGGCACTGGAACAGTTTCTTCTGATTCGCTACGAGCGATAGAGGTGGCAGCTGCTCAGTTAGAATTGAGCGATATCACGAGATATTTTAACAAAGAAATAGAGCGTCAAAAGATCTCACTTGAAGATGATCTGGCGTTCAAAGAAAGAAATCTAAAGATTCTTCGCAAGGAATTGGAATCACTATTCCTACAAAAGAATCAGTTAATTCGCATAAGCCAGGCAGATGGAATCGTGGGGACTATCAATGTCCAATTAGATGAACTCGTTCCCCCTTATAAATCATTGCTTACATTGTATGAATCCAATCCATCCATCATCAAGGCTTTTCATAATGAGCAATTAGAAGTAATTGTTAAACCAGGAGATTCGGTTCAAGTAGTTTCTGAAAGTAGACTGTATAGCGTTGGAGGGATAGTGAAAGAACTAGGAGCCCGAATCACAGACTATCCAACTAAAATTCAGCCAGCGTTGAATAATCAGATCAGCTATGGCCAAGAGATTTTCATTGAAATTCCTAAGAATAATAGGTTCTTAAATGGAGAAAAGGTCTTCGTATATCCTAATAGTGTTTATGCGAAGTAGATTATTTTCATTGATGATTTTTTGCTCGAGTGCGGCGTTTGCTCAAACTGCCATGACTCAATACCTAGCTTCTCCGATTGCAGATGCTGAATATCAAACTTTAGCACTTTCTCAGGCTTTTATGAATGAGCATAGCTTTTCTTCTCCTTGGTTAAGGGAATTAGATTTTAGAATACGAGTTGGAGGAGGAGAGTCTTCTATTGATGAGTACCGAATGAGATTAGGTTTCATTAATCCTCTAGAGATTAGAGCGAATAAAACTTATTCTAAAATGTTATCAGGCTACATAGAAGATGAAAAAAAAGCTAGCATCAATGATGCTTTGTTTCATAGGTATGAGATTTTGTTGGAGCATTACTTCTTATCTACCAAGCTCGATTTGATCAATGGAAGAATCCAACGACTCGAACAGATTGTTGAGTTATCCTTGGATATGGAAAGTGACATCAAGGATTTGATCAGTTTAGAATCCACCAAGACGAAGTTACTACTCGAAGCTTCTAACACTCGACAGAAACTAGAATGGGCTAATAATCAAATCCTAAGTGTTAATAATTCATCTATTGATTGGAAACTATCACCTATTATAGAGCCAGACCTACTTATTTCTATTGTAAATGAATTGACCGATGGAGAGAACTATTATAAGTTACAGAGGGAGCAAGATTTGGCAATGAAGCAACAGATGCTCAAAATTGACAAGGCTGAGGCTTTCAGCAATATTGGCTTTATACAAAGTGAATATGATGTTTCAAGAGGTAATACTTTTGAGGAGCACTTAGGTTTTCAGGTGGGAGTGAATATTCCCATATTTAATACGGATAAACCAAAACTTGAAAGAAAACAGTTAGACTTAATTGATGATGTAGTGAAGCTGGAAATGGCGGATAGCATCGGCCAACTGCAAATTGATCAAATGTTAGCGGAGATTTCAAAAGGTCAAATGGAACTGGGTATTCTTGCGACTCAACGTAAGCAGTTGTTCAAATATCAGTCACTTATCGAAAATCTGGATACGAATATTGAGACCTTACTGGAATTGACTGATTATGAGTTCTTATTAACTGAACGTGAGTTGGTAGTAATGATTTCCATCCGAGCTACAGCAGTCAAGTTATTGCATCATCAAGGACGATTGTATGGTGAGAATAGCTCCGTCAATTACCTTGATGTCAGCCAAGCACAGTTCGAATTGAGGTGATTAGTGCAAAAAAAAGCTCCCTGATTCACATCAAGGTAGCCTTTATCGTTTCCGTCTTAACGCTTACTCAGTAACAATCACTTTATCCATTACATCTCCCTGACGGATATCATCGATTATATCGATTCCTTCTACTACTTTCCCAAACACTGTATGATTTCTATCTAAGTGAGCAGTATTTTTCCTGCTGTGGCAAATGAAGAATTGTGATCCACCAGTGTTTCTTCCCGCGTGCGCCATAGACAATACACCACGGTCGTGGAACTGATTTTCTCCATCTAGCTCACAATCAATATTGTAGCCAGGGCCACCAGCACCGTTCCCTATAGGGCATCCTCCTTGAACCATGAAATCAGGAATCACTCTGTGAAAAGTAAGTCCGTCATAGAATCCCTTTTCTATAAGATCAATAAAGTTTGCCACCGCTTTTGGAGCATCTTTCTCGAAAAATTCGATTTTCATGACTCCTTTTGACGTATGTATTTCTGCCTTTTTCATATCGTTGTTTTTTAATGAGACCGCAAATGTAAATGAGCCATAGCAAAATAGAATACCTTTGCCGCTTAATCCGTAAACCATGTCACTTTCTCCTGTCGAAATAGGTCGCATTAATAGTCTCCAAGTCTTAAAGTCAACAGAACAAGGACTCTATTTGGGAGATGAGGTGGAAGAAATCCTACTTCCCAACAAATACATTCCTGAAGGCCTGGAAATTGGAGATTATATAGATGTATTCATCTACACTGATTCGGAAGACAGAATCATTGCTACCAATTTGGAGCCTCATGTCATGCGCGATGAATTTGCCTACATGAAGGTGAAGGATACTACGTCCTTTGGGGCTTTTCTGGATTGGGGCTTAGAAAAAGACTTACTAGTACCGTTCAAGGAGCAGTGGGAACCAATGGAAGTAGGGAAGTCCTATTTAGTCTACATGTATTTGGATGACGTCACTGAGCGACTCGTCGGATCAAGCCATCATAACAAGTTTTTGAGGAATGATGATATCCAGCTAAAAGAAGGAGAAATGGTGAGTATTCTCGTTGGAGATGAGCATGAGTTAGGTTTTCAGTGCATCATAGATAATCGCTATAAAGGGATGGTTTACAAGAATCAGATCTTCCGAGACATCAAACCAGGTGACCGTACAACTGCTTATGTCAAACAACTCAGAGAAGACTTGAAGATTGATTTGGTCTTGGATAAAGTAGGACAAGAATCAATAGAACCTAATGCTAAGAGAATCCTGAAGGTGCTCGAAGAAAACGAAGGCTTCTTGCCTTTACACGACAAGAGTGATCCGGAACAAATCAAGTCTATGTTGCAGCTCAGTAAGAAAAATTTCAAAAGAGCGGTTGGCACACTTAATCGCAAACGACTTATTATGATTGAAGAAGATGGGATTAGGATAATTTCTCAAATAGAAGAGTCAAAGAATCCTCCGATCAAAGATGTAGATTTAGGAGATTAATGGAATAATCATCCAGATTTCTCACCGAAATCGTTTGTTTATTTTTACCAATTTCATGGCTTATTTTTGTTCATTAATTCAAGATTATGATGCTTCGAAACGCCCCCTCATTTTTTCTTTTGATCTTTAGTTTGGTCGCATGTCAGCCAAAGACATCTGAGCAAACCCTTAATCAGAAACCGTCCTTCCTTTGGGAAAATGCGACTGTCTATTTCCTTTTGACAGATCGGTTTGTTAATGCAGATAACACCAATGATTTTCAGTTCGACAGAAAACAAGACGGGGCAGTATTGCGAAATTTTATGGGCGGTGACCTAAAAGGAGTCACTCAAAAAATTGAAGAAGGCTACTTTGAAGACCTAGGAATAGATGCTATTTGGTTCAACCCTCCGGTTGAGCAAATTCATGGATTTGTGGATGAAGGAACTGGTAAGACCTACGGTTATCATGGGTATTGGGCACGGGATTGGACGAATATCGATCCAAATTTTGGCACTATGGATGATCTTAAAATATTGGTGAAGACAGCACATGATCGCGGAATACGAATTTTGCTTGATGTGGTGGTGAACCATACAGGTCCGGTGAGTGAGATAGATAGTCAGTGGCCAGAAGAATGGGTACGTACTTCTCCCAAGTGTGATTATAAAGATGACGTTTCCACTATTTCCTGTACGTTGGTAGAGAATCTTCCAGACATTCTAACGGAGAAAGACGAGGAAGTGGTCCTGCCTAAATATCTCCTAGATAAGTGGGAGTCGGAAGGAAGGTTGGACGATGAGCTTGCAGAATTGGATGAGTTTTTTAGTAGAACGGGACACCCTAAAGCTCCAAGATTCTACATCATGAAGTGGTTGACAGATTATGTTAGAGAAATGGGAATTGATGGCTATCGAGTAGATACCGCTAAGCATACTGAAGCCTCCATTTGGGCAGAATTACAAAAACTAGCAGCACAAGCATTCGCTGATTGGAAGGATAAGAATCCAAAAGAAGTGCTTGATGATCAGGAGTTTTTTATGTTGGGTGAAGTCTATAACTACTTTATTGGCCATGGCAGGGACTTCCCGTACAATGACTCTATCAAAGTAGATTTTTTCGACCATGGTTTCAATAGCCTAATCAGCTTTGATCTTCGATCTAGTCGGGATAAGTCTCCAGAGGAAGTGTTTAGTAGATATTCTAATATTTTGAATGGTGAATTGGCAGGAAAGACGATCATGAGTTACATCGCTTCTCATGATGATGACAACCCCTATGATAAGGAAAGAAACATGACCTATCATTCTGCTAACATGCTCATGCTAGCTCCGGGGCAGGCACAAATTTATTATGGAGATGAATCAGCAAGACCGCTCAGGGTAGAAGGAGCAGAGGGAGATGCTAATCTCCGTTCCATGATGAACTGGGAGGACTTTGATTCCGAAGAGACTAGGCAATTAATGGGGCATTGGCAAAAACTAGGGAAGTTCAGACAAGAACATCCGGCAGTAGGTGCTGGTGTTCACAAAATGATTCGTTCAGAGCCTTATGCATTCACAAGAGTATATGCTAAGGACGGATTTAATGATGCTGTTCTGATAGTCTGGGATAACGATGGATCAGCAATTGATGTAACTTCTGTTTTTGAAGATGGGGACGAACTTATCAATTATTATACTGGAGAGAGTTCTATTGTGGAAGAAGGATTTTTAAGACTAAATGAACCCAAAGGATTGATTTTGCTAGGAATCGAGTAAATAGTTGAAATACATCGAAATTTCAGAATTTGGGAATAAAAAAGCCCCAAATTGGGGCTTTCATTTCTTTAGTGTCGAGACAGATTATAGCTTCTTGATCTCGCAGTTGATTTGATGATCTTTCACCAATTCTTGTGTGAATTTCATATGTCCATGAGGAACGAAAATTTGAAATTTACCACGTTTCATATTCGCCAAGGTTTCTAGAAGCTTCCATTTGTTAATAAGATCGTTGGGGTCATCGATTTTCGTTGATATCTCAAAGTAAGCCTTAGTTTCGTTTTTTGTTGCAGAAACGTCAGGGGTGAAATTCACGTCCTTGGTTTGTCCTATTAGTTGATACGGTTGTTCGTAATCCCCAAAATCCGCTTTAATGTTTTCGTAACCTTGTTTTTTGACACTTTCTATTACAATGGCAAGCAATTCATCATAAGAGGTTTTGCTTCTGGTTTGTTGGAGCATGCTGTGGAATCTTGTGTTAGTTTTTTGGATACCTGAACTAGAGTGATATAAATATCACTCAATCAGTATATTATATGGATTGCAAGTTAATGAATATTGATCTGATTATCTGAGACTTGCATTATTCTTTTCTAGGAGGGGTGATCATGATATGAGCTCTATGTGTGCCCGGATTCATGATCCAGGCCCCACCAGCATTCATAGGTGAGATAGGTAAACCTGTGCTTTCTGAAGTTGCGAATGGAATGTAAAAAACGTATCTAATGCTAAGGTCAGAAACATTTCCCTGCTCATCAAAAGTACCGTTTACTACAATCAATGTGCTTTTATCCGGCATCTGAAGTTTACTGGATTTGACTTCTTCCTCTCGAATATCAAAAATCTCCTTAAATGATTTGCCCATGGCTTTTAGTTCACGCCCTCTTGCCATAAATGGCTCTAAATCTAAGTGATAAGCTGCAACACTGAAACCATCTTTGGTTGGGTCATCACCTAGGCATATCATATGATTGTTACCCTCTCTGTAAACTTTGAATTCTCCTTCATCATTGAAGCCATATACCGTAGCTTCTGCTCTCAGTGCTTCGGGAACAGCTTGTAACGCTTGTTCGATGTATCCATCCTGTGCGAAACTTGGATGAATCAAAATCAAACTAAAAAGAGAAATTACAGTAAGATTGATATTCATGATAGGAAGGTTTTTTTCGAAATGATCAATTTCATAATGAAGAAATAGATTTGTATAACTAACAATTTAGGTCAATTTGGCATCATTAAGAGCCTCTGAATTTATTTATGAGCTCAAATACATCCTCCTTCATTTTTGGAACGTTATTTGATAAATACAGGATCGTATACCACAAAAGAGTACCTAAAATTGAAAATCAATAGATAATGAAAAACGAAAAATTAGAATTCAAAATGCTTACAAAAGGGGCATTGCTTGTTTTGGTTATTTTGCTTGGCATTTCTTCTTGTAAGAACAAAAAGAAAGCCGCAGATGTGACTGATCAGGAGGCCGCCCAAGAGCTGGTAGTAGAGGAAATTGCTGCAGAAGAAGAGGCAGATGAAAATACTACTACATATACCAGAGTAGCCGTCAAAGAACCAACCAAGACGGAGAAACTTGAGTCTTATTTTGGTATAGTTGCTAACTCACCCTTATCAGCTGCCAATAGCAATATGACTGAGGTGATGGGCATGTTCTCTGATCCAAGTGCCCCAGTACTGATTGTTATTTACAATGAGGATGGAACTACTGATTACGATGAACCAACTACGATTAAGAAATACCTAGAATATCTGAAAGACACCAAAAATAACAAGGCGAAAGTCGAAGAGATGGTGTTGGATGATTCAGGTAAAATCAAAGAACTAGTACTTAAGAAATAATCACATGAAATTGAAGAATATAATAATAGCGGCGCTGATGGTAACTGCCATTGGAGTGCATGCACAAGATAATATTAGCCCTAAGCGTAAGCAGGCTATCGACTCTTTGGCTTTGGAAAAAGTCAAAGATTTAAGCAAATACATTTCTATTATTGGAAACAAGGAAACTCAATTTTCAGAAGCTCAGCGAGTGATGGATAGAGCTGAGGAGCTATTTGCACCGGATAGTGAAATGGGTGTTTCTTCCTTGACTGATGAAAAAATACAGTACTATAAAGTAAGAAAGTATTTTGAGCGATTGATGGCTCTTAACTATGATAAGGTGACCATCAAGTGGTATGACATTCATTATGTAAGTGATCTTGAAAGACAACCTGATGGTACTTTTGTTGGTGTAATCACGGTGTATCAAAGGTTTGAGGGAAAATCTGATGATGGCATGAGCTATAAGGACACCACCAAAAAGGATATCA
This sequence comes from uncultured Marinoscillum sp., assembly GCA_964351885.1. GTDB lineage: Bacteria > Bacteroidota > Bacteroidia > Cytophagales > Cyclobacteriaceae > Marinoscillum. Next base: position 5,399 of record CAYGPP010000060.1, on the reverse strand, counting down.
CCATCTATGTTAAGAAAAAGGAAACTCAGATCGCCGGACGCACCATCCAGTTTTGGGATGTAATGCTTGGAGATATTAGAGTCACTGAGACCGCAATATGAAGCAGTTTTTGGCGGTATTTTCCTTGCTGATTTCATTCACTTCGCTGACAGCCCAAAGTGGGCTGTCAGATGAAATGAAACAGAGTGAAGATCAGTTATATGCTTCGACCAAACAGTTGAATCAATTTTTCAGAAGATTCAATGGAGAAGAGGATCAAAAGGGAAACCGCCTCTACGAAGGGGATAAGAAATTTAGAGATGTTGGTTTGAGGCGAGATTACATTTCTATGCTTGCAGATGAGGAGAATGCTAGCATTACCTCATCCTCACTCAAAGAATTCATCAAGCTCACTACCGATAAAAAGAATCCATTGTTTATTGATCTACATTCCAATGGATTACTAGCTGAGGCTAATGCCGTTTTTATACATCAAGGCAAAGAAGTCAGTATCCTAATGTATTTGAAAATCCAACAGCAGGGTCAAGGGTATGAATGGATCATTGATGATGTTGCCTATTCGGGATTTAAGGACTTGTATCAAAAAGATACTTCTGAGAACAAACAGTTTATCCATCCTATGAGTCATGAATTAGAGTTCATGCCATTAAAAAAAGCATTTCGCAATACCAAGTATCCAGAACAATATACGGCTAGTTCTTTCCAGCCTGATTACTTGACCTTGTTTCTTTTTGAGCTAAAAACAGGGCGATTAAAGTTTGAAACGGTCAAGCAAGTGAAATTTCACGTTTTTGATATCGAGGGATGGTATTTTGAAATTTCAAAATTCAACCGGTCTGGGTACAACTCTGGATGGTTGATTTCGAACCTGACGCAAGCCAACGAAGATCAAAAAAGTCTTTTGAAGAATTATATTTATGATAAGAACTAAGCCTACGCTAATTCTTTTAATGATCCTCATTATCGGATCACTACAAAAATCGAAAGCCCAAACCATTGAGGAAGACACAACTCAAGCAACTAGTGAAGTGTTGGGTATTGTCAACTTCTTTAAATATCTATTAAACACAGTGGGGTCAAGCAAGAGCATCACTCGTGATAAAGAGGTTATAATCAATGAGAGTTTTAAGAAGGCTTTTCTTGATGAGAATGTGCAGATCGAAGATGATCTTACGAATGACCGGAAAGTAATCACCAACAAAGAGGTTACCGCTTATCTACGAGACGTAGACTTCTTTTTTGAGAATATAGCTTTTAGTTTTGATCAGATTGAAGTCACAAAGGAACTATTGGGAGAAGATGGTTTTTACTACCTCGTTAGTCTCGAATGTATCATTCAAGGGACTACTCTTGATGGCGAACTGTATGAAAGGAGATCTCCGAGATTTATCGAAATAAATTTTGATGAAGCCAACGAGGATCTGAAAATAGCGAGTGTATATACCACTAAAGTGAGTAGGGAAGAAGAACTGCGGAATTGGTGGAGTAATCTTCCAAAAGAATGGATTCAGATCTTTGAAAGCCGCATAGTAGTTGAGGATTCTTTGACTAAAGAGAGTCTATTATTTCTAGGTGATATTGATAGTCTAGATATTAGTAATAATCATGAAATACTAACTTTGGAGCCTATAGAGGCGTTAAGGGAGTTGAAACATCTAAATATATCTGGTACACGAATTGTGGAGTTAAATCCAATTAGAACGGCCGTCCACCTACAAGAATTGAACATTTCAGAGACCTTGATTGACAATATTGAGGTTTTGCAATATTTCAACAAGCTTCAGGATTTAGATATTTCAAATACCAATGTGATGGACATTTCCGTTTTGAGTAAGCTAACGCGCTTACGAACTTTGAACCTATCAGGTGTTAAAGCAACCACATTCTACTCGCTCAATGGGCTGCTAGATTTGGAGGTGTTAGATCTTTCATACACTGTTTTCTCTCAAACAGATGTTTTAGCTCCGTTGAGTCGTTTGATCAATTTGGATCTATCCAATTCGGGCATCGAGCGCTTGAAAGGGTTAGGAAACCTAAATCTTCTTCAGTTTTTAGACTGTTCCGAGACGTACATCTCTAGTGTCGATGAATTGCATGGGCTTAAGAGTCTACAAGAGGTAGCCTTTAAGCGGACAAACGTGAGCATGTTGAGTCCACTTGCAGACATCAAGACTTTGACTCGCATTAACGCAGATTATTCAGGAGTTTTAGAGGCAAGAGCTAGCGATTTTATGACCAAGAACAAGTCGGTAGTAGTCATAACGAATAGTGAAAAAGTGATGAGTTGGTGGTTGTCATTGTCTCAGGAATATCAAGACATTTTTGCCAGAAGAATGGGCGTATCCAAAGAGCCAACTAAAGTGGATCTAATAAAATTATTGAATATCGACACGCTCGATTTAAATGGGTTACGCCTTCTTGATGGAACTCCATTATCAAAATTCAAGAAGTTAGAGTATCTAAACATCAGTAAAAATTTATTTGTGAATATTGATTTCATAGCTGATATGAAGGATTTGAGGTTTTTGTTCGCCACTAATCTTCCTGTTGAGTCTTTTGCCCCTTTAGCCAAAAATCGAAAACTCGAATGTATAGTAGTCAATGGATCATTGGTAAAAAATATCGGGCCTCTTCAACGCCTAAGCAGTTTGAAGCTACTGGATATATCAGATACAGAGGTGACGGAAGATCAAGTCTTTAGTTTTTTAGGGGTCAACCCTGAGTCCATCATTATTTATCGTTCTGATGAGCTGTCGGATTGGTGGGAAAACCTGAGCACCCAATGGAAAAAGGTATTTGATCTGAGTAAAGTGAATGCATTGGAATTACATCGACTGACCCAAATGAGGTCTATTACGATCGAGAATACTCCGGTTACTACATTAGCCCCATTAAAGGCTTTCATCAATTTGCTTGAGGTGAATGTCTCTTACACTCAAGTCCAGAGTCTATCAGAATTAAACACTCATGAGCACCTTGTAAGAATAGTCTGTAATAATGGCCCGCTGGTTGATATAGAAGGAATTGAAAGGCACAGAGAGTTGAGCTATCTAGACGTTTCGAATACGGCTGTGGATGATTTAAGACCACTGGCTAGAAATTTTGAGATAGAGGAACTTGATGCAAGCGGTACTGGTATTAAGCATTTAAAAGGACTAGAGCAGTTGAATAAATTGAAGTCACTAAATATAAGCAACACAAGAGTTTGGCAACTGGATAGGCTTTACGATATTCGCACCCTGAAATCCATGACCTGCTACAACACTAGAATTAGGTCTAATAAAATACTGGAGTTCAAGGAAAATTTTCCAACCTGTGAAGTCAATTATTACTAACTGTCATTTTTTTAAGATGAATCTGATTCAAAACAGAACCACAAGATTTTTATTGCTTTTTCTTTCGCTCTCTTTGTCATCACTTACCCTTAATGCTCAAGGTGCAATAGAGCCTAAAGAGTTGGAGCCTACATCGTTGGATGGTCGATTCAATAGAATGATGGGAAAATCAACTAATTATCAGCAATACAAAGTGATTAAGAAGACAGAGATAGAGGATTTCTGGAAGAGTACTTTGGATACCATGAGGCAGAAAACAAAGGTAATCTCCTCATTGAAGTCAGAGATCCGAGTATTGCAGGTGCGAATTGACACGTTGGAATCACGCTTATTGAAGTTAAATTCGGCATTAGCCTCAAGCAATAGCTTGAATGATGAGATTGGTTTTTTTGGCTCTACAGTAAAGAAATCCTCTTATCATTGGATTGTATGGGGTATCATAGTTATTCTCCTGACCTTGGCGATAGTCGTGTATGTAATGTATATGAATAGCAATGCTGTCACGAGTCGGTTCAAAAAAGAGAGTGAAAAACTCCGCAAAGAATTTGATGACCATAGAGATAAGTCACGCGAGGCGCAAGTACGACTTAAAAGGGAGCTACAGACTGCTGTCAATTCTATTGATGAAATGAAACGAGGAGGAGGAAGCCGTAGGTAGGTTTGATCGGAGAACCTTTCACACTATGTTCTCATCTATTTCATTCGCTTGCGCTTGATCAAATAGGCTCCCAAAATTTTATCAAAAGGGTCGGATACATCAGCATCAACCAAGTCAATTTTTAAACTTCCGCATCTCAGTTTCAGCTCCTCAAACATTTTATCGGTTTGAGATTGATAGTGCTCTCTGATTTCATTTGGATTTAATTTGATCTCTTGGTTAGTCTCTAGGTCAATGAATCTATGTGGACGATCTTCAAAATCAAATTCACGTTCCGTTTTGTGATCCGTTACATGAAAAACGAGAACTTCATGCTTGCTATGCTTTAGGTGCTGAAGCCCTTGGAAAATATCATTCATATCCTCAGACTTCTGAAACATATCACTGAATAGAATCACTAGGGATCTGCGATGGATTTTCCCAGAGATTTCATGGAGTACAGAAGCCACATCCGTTCCCTTATGACCATCCTTGTCGATCAAATCTCCCAAAGTCTGAAAAATTTGATTGAGATGACCTTTTGTTGATTTTAGAGGGGATTGATAGTGTATCTCATCCGAGAAAGTGGTTAAACCAACAACGTCTCTTTGAGATGTGAGCAAGTATGAAAGAGCGGCAGCTGCAAGAATTGAGAACTTAATTTTTTCCAAACCTGGTTTTGGGTAATACATTGAGTTGGATACGTCAATCAGTATGTGAGCTCTTAAATTTGTCTCTTCTTCATACTGCTTAGTGTACAATCTGTCCGTGCGAGCATAGAGTTTCCAATCTACGTGACGAGTGCTTTCACCAAAATTGTAAAGTTTATGTTCGGCAAATTCAACTGAAAACCCGTGGTACGGCGACTTATGAAGGCCTGTTATAAATCCTTCTACCAATGATTTAGCTAGAAAATCTAAGTTGGTGAACTCATTAATGTCTGCGAGTCTTATATTCATAAAAAATCCCCTCTATTATCCTTAATCAAAGAAAGCATGATTTATTAAAGAAAAGGTAAAAATGCTGGTTTGCATTTGTTAAAATTTCCATGCTATATTTAAAAATATTAAAGAATCGTAATAAGGACTAAAACTAAATAAACTAGGTATTGTGGAAGAGCATAATGAACAAAACAGAGAGGAAATATATTCTGAGCGTGTAAGGGCAGGGAAGAGAACCTACTTTTTTGATGTGAAAGCTACCAAGGGTAATGATTACTATCTGACGATTACTGAAAGTAAAAGGCGTCCAAGGGATGATGGATTTTTCTACGAAAAACATAAGATTTTCCTCTATAAAGAAGATTTTAACAAGTTCGTTGCGGCACTCAACAATACAGTAGGTCATGTAAAGGATGAATTACTACCCGATGTTGATTTTAGTGAATTTGATAGACAGGACGAAAGCAGCGAAGCTCAATCTAACTC
>CAYGPP010000059.1:0-20779 GCA_964351885.1 uncultured Marinoscillum sp. | reverse complement strand
AACTTTTCACTAAGGTATCTGCCATTATTGTAAAAAAATTGAAATTCTTAAGATTGATCGCTCGTCAATCTCAGCAGTACGGTAAAGTAGTTAAGGCTGCTGCCGAAAAAGTAAAATCTCAAGCCAATTTCCCTCAAACCTTTATAGCTCAACAATTAAAAATAGTAAGTCAGCTAATCGCAGGAGGACTTCAAACTCCGCTTTATCTGGTGAGACTTGGTGGTTTTGATACGCATGACGCTCAGGTAGAATCTTCTGATCATACTACTGGTGAGCATGCGGATTTGTTGAAGGAATTGAATGACGCCATTATGGCATTCATGAGTGATCTCGAAAAGCAAGGAACTGAAGATCGTGTAACTGGAATGACGTTCTCTGAATTTGGCAGGAGAATAGTATCAAATGCCAGTCTTGGTACAGATCATGGCGCTGCGGCTCCAATGTTTGTCTTTGGTAATGCTGTGAGAGGTGGAGTAACGGGATCGAACCCGCAGATATCGAATTCTTCAAATTATAATGACAATCTTGAATGGGAATTTGATTTTCGTCAAGTGTATTCATCCGTAATGTCTCAATGGCTTGGAGCTTCTCAGAATCAGTTGGAAACATCCGTACTTAGGGACTTTGAGCAAATAGAGATTATTGGAGACAAGCAAAAATCCTTAAGTGTTCAGCCTGATAATCAAGGACTTTGGGTTTATCCCAATCCAATCACCGCCCATTCTCGCATTAAGTTAGAACCGACAACCGAACCTGTCATTGTTGAAGTCTTGAGTTTAAGCGGTCATTCAATAGAGCAGATATTCATAGGCACAATCGACCAACCTTTGGAAATCAATTGGGACAATAGCTTACTGCCAGCAGGTAGATACTTCTTGATTATGAAAGGACAGCACACTCGCCGAACTTTCAGCATAGTCAAGTACTAATTATTCACTTCCCTTCCTTTTTGGCCTAGCCCTTGGTTCGTCTATTTTCAATTCGGAAGAAGCTGAATTATCACCTTCAGAGACTTTTAGTGTATATGACCCGCTCAGGAGATAATATTTTGTATTCTCTTTTGCCTTGGCCTCATTTTCCGAATCAGTCTTAGTAAGTAGTCCTGCTAGCATATTTTCATCAATACTGAGATCGTATTCCCAATAATTTAGACCATCATTTAGTTCAATATCAAATTCTCCAAGTAGCAGACTATCAGCACTGAGTTCAACTTTAGCAGATCGCGCTACCGCAGAGTAGATCTCTACTGAGATACTTGGCTCGTTGAATCCATCCCAATGCCAGTTCCCTTTATTACCCCAATTTTCTGAGTAGGATGTTGGCGCAATTGGAAACACCTTTAGGGATTCGTTCAACTCTGGAATCTGTTGTAGGCTTGTGACATCAGCTATATAGATTGATCGGCCATGAGTCCCGAGTACCAAATCCTTCTCTCTAGGATGAATGACTAGATCGTGTACTGGAACTGCCGGTAAATCTTTACTGAAAGCCATGAATGAGTCCCCTCTATTAATCGAAACGTAGGCTCCATGATCAGTGCCCACATACACAATTTTGCCATTTTCTGGATCTTCCTTAATGACGTTTACAGGTTCTTTTGGAAGATCTAGTCCAATTTGAGTCCAGGTCTTGCCATAGTCGCTAGATCTATATATTAAGGCTGAAAAATCATCTGAACGATATCCGTTGAGACTAGCGTAGACTACACCTTCTTCGTGAGCGGAGGCTGTTAACCGGCTAACCCAATATTCCTGCGGAAGCATGTCGCTGATTCTTTCCCAGTTCTGACCAGCATCTTTACTCACATGTATCAATCCATCATCACTACCTACATAGATGAGTCCGAACCTAAGTGGTGATTCTGTAATGGTGGTTAATGTACCATAAGCGACATCTCCTTTCTTACCACCACTAGTTAAGTCACCAGAGAGTGTTTCAAAGTCATCCCCTTGATTCATCGAACGATGGAATTTATTACTTCCGAAGTAAACAATATCCTGATTATGCGATGAGAGCATAATAGGAGATTGCCAATTCCATCTAAATGGTGCCTCGCCTAATTCATGCATAGGAGTAATGTATTTTCTTTTTCCAGAAGCTGTATTGATGCGAAAGTAGTTGCCAAATTGATAGCCTGTATATACAGTTTCGTTAGTGCGGGTGTCAATCACCACTTGCATTCCGTCACCGCCCATCAATCGTTCGTATGGATATTTTCCTTCTTCCATCCAACTTCGACTATAAGTATAAGTGCTCGGACCTTTCCATGTTCCATTGTCTTGCAATCCACCATATACGTTATAAGGCTCTGCCATATCTACATTGACTGTGTAGAATTGACCGACCGAAGTAGAATTACATTTGACCCAGTTTTTACCATAATCATAGGAGATATTTACTCCGCCATCATTTCCATTAATCAAATGACCTGATCTATTGGGGTTGAGCCAAAGCGCGTGATGATCGGCGTGAACATTTTCCATATCTGTGATTTCCCAAGTCTTTCCACTATCTAATGACTTGACCAGTGGAACTCCCATAGTATAAATAATGTCAGAGTTCTGAGGGTCTACTCTTATTTGCCCAAAGTAATATCCATAGGAAAACACTAATGATTCGATAGAACCTTCGTGTGTTTTGGACCAGCTATCTCCACCATCTTTTGACACATAAACTTCTGCGCTTTTTACTGGTGTATTGAAAAGGAGGGAGTTGGCATCTTCTAGGTAAGAGACCAAATCCTTTGGTTGAACCTTTCCTGATTTTACATCTGATTTGAGGTCTACTGCATTGATGTCATCAGGGAAGTTCTCTCTATCTAAAAAGTCATTGATATCATCATCACTTAAAGATTGGAAATCATCATTAGTTGCGGTCCTCAGTAGGTCTTTCGTTACGGGAAACGTTTCTTTATCTTCTTCTGCTCTTCTGTCTTGATTATCTAAAACTGCATAGATCATATTTGGAGTTGATTTGGCATACGCTAATCCAATTCGACCTGTACCTTGTGTGTCAGGAAAACCATTGTCTCCAGATGATTTATTCAACCAAGTAATACCTCCATTTGTAGATTTGAATATGGCAGATCCTTCGCCTGACTCCACGAAATTCCAAGCCTTGCGACCCTTTTGCCATGAAGCAGCCATAAGTTCATCAGGATTATTTGGATTTAAAGTCAATTCAACTATTCCCGATTCATCATTGACGAAAAGTGTCTTCTCCCAAGTTTCACCTCCATCTGCTGATCTATAGATTCCGTTCGCATTGCTTTTGGTATATAGATGTCCTAAAGAAGCCACCCAGATAATATTTGAATTAGTTGGGTGTACAACTACACGACCAATATGATGGGTTTCTTCTAAACCTAGGTGTTTCCATGTTTCCCCATTGTCAGAAGACTTGAATAGTCCATAGCCTGCATAGGATGAGCGACTTGAGTTGTTTTCCCCTGTGCCCACATAGATCGTTTTGCTATTCCAATCAACAGCGATATCTCCAATGGTCATCACGATCTCATTGTCAAATAATGGTGCAAATGAGATGCCTTCATCTTTCGTCTCCCAAAGCCCTCCAGAAGCATAAGCCACATAGAAATGTGTTGGGTCTTTTGGATCAACTTCTAAATCGACCACTCGACCACTCATGATAGTCGGTCCTACATTTCTGAAAGGTAAGTTCTTGACCAACGAATTTTCAGTCAATTTTTGTCGTTGAAGATATCCTTCCCAGCGCTCAGAGGCGCTTTTAGTCTTCGGAGGAACCTTTTTGGATTTCTGTGCAGCGATTTCTGCAGATGAGAATATTAATAAGAATAAGGCGGGTATTAAGTATTTCATGCTTGGGTTATTGAAAGTGGCTGTAATTATAGTAATTTTCTTATCGAATTAACCAACACATTTACATGACTAAAGTACTTCACAACCCTAGGTGTCAAAAGAGTAGACAGACGGTTAAATTATTGGAGGAGAAAGGAGAAAGTTTTGATATCATAGAATACTTAAAAGAACCTCCTACAGAAGAAGAACTTAAAGCCATTATTCATATGCTAGGAATTAGTCCTTTTAATTTGATAAGAAAAGGAGAACAAGAATATAAAGAGCAATTTAAGGGTAAGAACTTATCTGACGATGAATGGGTACAAGCTATGGTGGATTATCCTAAGCTTATCGAGCGACCTATCGTGATTAAGGATGGGAAAGCCGCTCTTGGTCGCCCGCCTGAAAATGTATTGAGCATTCTTTAATGAGAGCGCTTATTTGTTCACAGTTCGGCTTCATTGATGATTTGAATGTTGGAACCTTACCAATGCCTTCCTTTGGTGGCGATGAGATTTTGATTAAGACAAACTTCTGCGGTCTTAATTTCCCTGATACACTAATTGTGCAAGGCAAGTATCAGTTTCGTCCTGATTTTCCATTTTCTCCCGGCCAAGAAGTCTCTGGTATTGTTGAATCCGTTGGTGAAAGCGTATCAGGATTGAAAAAAGGGGATGAAGTACTTGCTTCCATGACTTTCGGAGGAGTGGCAGAGTATGCTGTTGCTAAAGCCACCAATACCTACTTGTTACCTGGTGAAGTGTCGATGAAGACAGCCTCGGCAATTCTTGAGAGTTTTGCTACTGCTTTTCATGCTTTGAAAGATCGAGCAATGATGAAGCCGGGACAAACGCTAGCTGTAATGGGAGCATCGGGGGGCACTGGTTTAGCTGCTATTCAATTAGGCAAGTTATTTGGGTGCAAAGTAATAGCAGTTTGTTCTACAGAGCCTAAGCGCACATTTGCTAAAAAGCTCGGAGCTGATGAGGCCATTTCATACGAGAATCTTAAGGACGAGCTAAAATCTTTGGGCGGTATAGATGTAATCTTTGATCCAGTAGGAGGAGACTATAGTGAACAGGCATTTCGTGCATTAAAGCCAGAAGGAAAACTTTTGGTAATAGGGTTTGCATCGGGTAAAGTGCCTGCTATTCCCTTGAACTTGCCGCTTCTTAAAAGTGCCGAAATTGTTGGTGTGTATTGGGGTGGATTTTGGAGAAAAAGCGCTGACCAAAACAGGAAAAATGTACAGATGATTTTGAAATGGTTTGAACAAGAAAAGTTGACTCTTCCTGAGCCTACGATTATTCCCCTTGACAATGCTGTAGATGCGTTTAACCTGATAGCCAATAGAAAGGCAATTGGTAAGGTCATTCTAGAAGTCTAGAATCTTTGATTTAGTCGAATACCGACGTAGTTATGTTTGATTGCAGTTTCATTCTCTGCAGACCTCCAGTAAGCCGTAAACCCCAAATCAAATCTAGACCAACTACACATCATCCCAAACCGATGGTGCCAAACCCAATGGATGACATCCACTGTATGTGGTGAGTTATCAGTAAATAGACTACCCTGTAGTGTGGCGTTTTGAAAAACATACTCAAGACCCGGAGCATAGAAGAAATAAAACTCTTTCATTTCGTCTGTTTCTGACGGTCGCCTGCCTAGTGAGGAACTGGTAAATGCCGACTGATTGATGGGGCGGAGTTCCCCGAATCGCAATAAGATTTCGTGCTTGATATTGTTATAGATTGTACCAATACTGCCAGAGGTCACATTGGACAAATCTAAATCGTATGATGAAAAGAACGGCTTAACTCGCGTAGCATGAATGTTAACAACGGGTGTGTTTTCAATCTGAAATTTCCATCCTTGAGGCTCAGGCATTCCGAACCATCCGTGCCATGTCTTCTGTGCTACACCCACAAAAGCCCAAGGACCTAATATTCCCAATTCAAGTCCTATTTTGTAGTAGGTGTTATTAGGTAGATAGTATTCGTTACTTCCAGTGATCGAAAGTACACCGGCGTAGGGTCGATCTAGCTGACTTAGTCTCGTCCATCTGATCTGAGTAGGGGTGTACATCTGCTGGTTGAGTTGGTAGCTTCGTATGACCTTTGTCCCATCCTTAGAGCTGTCTTGAAGGATTCTTACAGCTGCATATATGCCACTACTATAAAAGCGATCTTTTTTAAGATCGAGTGTAAACACATCATTATCTACGACTAATTGATAGTCGAATTTCAAAAACTCATTGGATGGTTTATCCTGAGCATTTAGACTATTCAAGAGAAGAATAAAAGAAATGAAAATTACCGTCCTTAACATTGGGGCTCAAATATAGAGATTTAGCTAATTTGTGGACATGAGAATGGACTTCTTACGAGAGAAACTAGATGAACGGTCTGAGAAAGGTAATCTTAGGTCATTGCCAAGTCAAATTGAGCTAATAGATTTTGTTTCCAATGACTACCTGAGTTTATCGCAGAATGTGACTTTGGCTAAAAAAATAGCATCTAGATGTAGCGCTGAGACTGTTGCTAATGGAGGAACAGGAAGCCGATTACTCTCAGGAAATCATCAATATTATGAGCAAGCTGAAACATATCTTCAAAAGGTTTTTGATGCTGAGTCAGTCCTCATTTTCAATTCGGGCTATGCAGCCAATCAGGCATTAGTTTCCTCTGTAGCAGAAAAAGGAGATACCATACTTTACGACCAATTGGCACATGTATGCTTAAAGGAAGGAGCGTGGCTGAGTAAGGCTGAGTCTGTCAGCTTTTTACACAACGATCTGGAAGAGTTGGAGTCGAGACTCCAACGGTCAAAAGGTCGGGTGTTCGTTTTGACTGAAACTATTTTCTCTATGGATGGTGACATAGCACCAATAGAGCAAATACTAAATCTATGTGACAAATATGATGCTTATCTTATTGTAGATGAGGCACATAGTACGGGAGCGTTTGGAGTAAGAGGTGAAGGTTTACTGGTTGAAAAGAACTTACAACATCGGATATTTGCACGGGTTTACACTTTCGGAAAAGCTATGGGGGTTCACGGAGCATGCGTGGCTGGTTCGCAAACGTTAACTGATTATCTAGTCAATTTTGGGAGGCCTTTTATCTATACCACTTCATTGCCTCCACATAGTGTAATTAGTATTGAGGAGAGTTTCAAATACTTAGAAAGTGATAACTCATTTCAACAGACCTTAAGAGATAAAATTGATTTATTTCGAAAATTGTTTCCTGATTCAATTAGCGAGACCGCTATTCAACCAGTGCTTATTGGTGACAATGAAAGGGCAAAACAAATTTCAAATGAACTTCGAAATCAGAGATTTGACGTAAGACCTATTCTTTCCCCAACAGTTCAGCGAGGAACGGAGCGACTGAGGATTAGCCTTCATGCACATAACACAGATGAGGAGATAACTCAGCTTTGTAAACTTATAAACCAGATCCTTTGATCAAGGAATCCACTTAATATCTTTAAAATCAGGTTTGCGCTTCTCTAAGAAAGCATTCCGGCCTTCTTTCGCTTCGTCCGTCATGTAAGTCAGTCGCGTAGCTTCGCCAGCAAAGATCTGCTGACCTACCATGCCATCATCTGTAGCATTGAATGCAAATTTCAACATTTTGATAGAGGTAGGGGACTTCTGTAGAATCTCTTGCGCCCATTCGAAAGCAGTGTTTTCCAACTCCTCATGAGGAATGACAGCATTGACCATTCCCATATTAAAAGCTTCTTGTGCTGAATAATTTCGACCCAAAAAGAAAATCTCACGTGCTCGCTTCTGCCCAATCATTTTGGCTAAATAGGCAGAACCATAACCTCCATCAAAACTGGTCACGTCCGCATCAGTTTGCTTGAAAATGGCGTGTTCCTTACTTGCCAAGGAGAGGTCACAGACCACATGCAACGAATGTCCACCTCCAACTGCCCAACCTGGAACTACTGCAATGACTACTTTAGGCATAAAACGCATAAGTCGCTGTACTTCAAGAATATTGAGCCTTGGCATGCCATCTTCGCCGACATATCCTTGATGCCCACGTGCATTTTGATCACCACCTGAGCAAAAAGCCCAACCTCCATCTTTAGCTGAAGGTCCTTCACCAGAGAGTAAGACTACACCAATGGAGGTATCTTCTCTAGCATCCAAGAAAGCTTCGAACAGTTCACTTACTGTTTTTGGTCGAAATGCGTTTCTCACCTCAGGACGATTTAAGGCAATTCGTGCTACTCCATTGCACTTCTTATAAGTAATGTCTTGATATTCCTTGACAACTATCCACTCTGGCTTTTTCATACGCTTCTCATTTGACTGTGAAATTATGGATTTCCATATTCCTTACAAAAGAAGCAATAGACAATCCAAATGTTTATTTGGATACATAGTCCTTAATCTTACTGTTATAACTTCGCTACATGAATTACTTTGTTACGGCGATTGGTACAGACAGTGGCAAAACATTCGTGAGCGCGATCCTCACGGAGATGCTTGAGGCTGATTATTGGAAGCCTGTACAGTCAGGAATGCCTAGGGATACTGAGACTGTAAAGTCTCTGGTATCCAATGAAAAGAGCCAGTTTTATCAAGAGGGTTATTTTTTGAATACGCCCGCATCTCCGCACGCTTCAGCGAAAATTGATGGCGTTGAGATTGAATTATCAAAGATCATTCCACCGATATCTAATCGTGATTTAGTGATAGAAGGGGCAGGAGGAGTGTTGGTTCCGCTTAATGATCAAGATGTTATTCTTGACATGGTACCAAGATTGAATGCTGAAATTATTTTGGTAAGTAATCTTTATCTCGGTAGTATAAATCATACCTTGTTGACAGCTGAAGTGATAAAACAGCGCGGATATCAGGTCAAAGGAATAATTTTCAATGGAGAGTCAAACACTGAGAGTGAGCGAATTATTCTACATAAAACGGGATTGAAGGAGTTGCTGAAAGTTGAACAAGAGGAAGAAATCAATCAAATGATTGTAAAAAAATACGCAGAAAAACTTAGAATATGCTGGGATTTACCAACTGGAAAAAAGTAGATAAAAAGAATATTTGGCATCCATTTTCACCGCTCAATGGATCGGATTTGATGATGGTGAAAAGTGCGAAGGGTGTTTACCTGCATTTGGAAGATGGGCGTAAGATTATTGATGCCATCTCTTCTTGGTGGGTGAATATTCATGGGCATTCCAATCGAAAAATAGCGAGTGCGATAGCAAGACAGGCTAGCACACTTGAGCAAGTGATTTTTGCCGGGTTTACTCACAAACCTGCTGCGAGACTTTCTAAAACATTGATGAGTATTCTTCCTAAAGATCAATCGAAGATTTTCTTTTCCGATGATGGAAGCACATCTGTAGAAGTGGCTCTCAAATTGGCTATTCAATATTGGCATAATATGGGTGCCGAGCGTAAACAACTTATTGCGATAGAAGGGGCCTACCATGGCGATACTTTTGGGAGTATGTCTGTCGGGGATAGAGGAATTTTTTCCAATCCATTTTCACAATATTTGTTCGATGTGAGTTTTGTGCCCTTTCCGGAAGGTGATGGTTCCAATACGATCAAAGCAATGGAAGGTATGGTCTCGGAAAATACTGCTGCTTTTATATTTGAGCCATTAGTACAGGGTGCGTCTGGTATGAGAATGTATGAGCCAGAAGTCCTTGATAAACTAATCAAAATCGTTAGAAAATCTGGAGGACTGTGTATTGCGGATGAGGTTATGACGGGTTTTGGAAGGACAGGTAAGACTTTTGCCAGTGATTACCTCAAGAATAAACCGGATCTTTTTTGTTTGAGCAAGGGAATTACAGGTGGTTTTTTACCAATGGGCGTGACTAGCGTTAATGAGAAAATAGTGAAAGCATTTAGTGCTGATGAAGTAGGGAAAATCTTCTTTCACGGTCATTCCTATACAGCCAATCCCATTACTTGTGCTGCTGCAAATGCGAGTATGAAGTTGCTGCTAGCAAGCACGACCAAGTCAAACATTGTGCGAATCACTCAGAAACATCAGTCGTTTATTAAGTTCTTCAATTCGCCGAGTATAGTAGCAGATATTAGATCAAGAGGGACAATTCTTGCAATAGAATTGAAAGCTGATGATTCAGGCTATGTAAGCGAAATCAAGGATAGGATTTATACGTTTTTCTTGTCGAAAGATATTCTGCTTCGTCCCCTTGGTAACGTGATTTACCTCATTCCGCCTTACATAATCACTGATCTGCAATTGAATGAAATATATGGTGCGATTAGAGCGTTTTTGGATGAATTTTAAGAGGTCGTAGTTTTCCTTTTTGTTCCTTCATGCCAGAATGCCACAACTTCCAATTACCATCCTTCTATGCACAAATACAAAGTATTCACATTATTCATATTAATCACTTTGATTAGCTGTCAGCTCAAGCAAGAAAAGAAAACACAAATTGAATTGATTAATGCTTCAACCTTTCCTGTGGAATTGAACGAAGTGTTCGATGCTCATGGTGGCTATGGCGATTGGTCGAAGATGAGAGCGCTTAGTTTTACCATGGAGTCAAAAGGAGAACTTCATGAGGTTTCACTTTGGGATCGTAAAGCATTGATAACTAGTGATGAAAAGAAGATTGGATTTGACGGTAAAGAAGTTTGGGTAACACCTGATAGTGTTTCTGCTGAGAATGCTCGCTTCTATAATGGACTTTTCTTCTATTTCTTCGCCATGCCTTTCGTGTTAGGGGATCCGGGAATTGTCTACGAATCTTTGGCTGAAAGACGATTACTAGATCAGGTCTACAAAGGAATTAAAATATCTTATGAAAATGGAGTGGGAGATGCCCCTAAGGACAATTACATCCTCTGGTATGATCCTGCTACTTTCCAAATGGAGTGGTTGATGTACACGGTGACCTATGGGTCGGAAGAGGAAAGTGAAAATTATCGTTTGATACGATATTCGGAGTGGGAGACAATCGGTGGATTGAAGCTCCCGACTGTTTTGGATTGGTATGTCTATGAGAATGATAGTGTAGGAGAGATGAAAAATCAAAGAGTGTTTTCTGACATAATACTTTCTGAAGAACCTTTCGAAGAAGGCCAATTTTCTATGCCCCAAAATGCGCAGGTTGCTCCCTTTTAATAGTTTGAAGTAATTGATGTTTCAAGTTTACAATGATGATTACCTTAAAAAAAGATTGATTTATTTGCTTCGCACAATTTTCGTCTATCCTCTTTCGCATATTGTTTCAAAAGTCTCTTTTTATCTTTTCTGAAAAGCAAAATTCTGAATTATGAAGGCTTAACATTTCATTAACAGCTATTTTTCAATGAGTTCGTTAATTGGGTTTGAAACTAAACTAACTAACTATGAGAAGACTGATTTTTCTAATATGTATATCCATTACGACGCTGAGTGTTGCGCAAAAAAGCTACATCGATTCTCATGGAAGCACTCAATTATGTGGCCCAATTTTAATAGAGGATTTCAATGATTCTACTTACTCTTGGTTTGAAGAAAACTATGAATCATATGAGGTGTCAATGGTTGATGAGAAATGGACCAAAAAGCTTAAAAATACCCAAGTAGATGTTTATCTAGGTACTTGGTGCGGAGATAGTAAGAAATGGGTGCCAAGATTTGTGAAGACTTGGGATATGATGGGGTTAGATCCTTCGCAATTGAATTTTATCGGGCTTTATGGTCAGCAAGATCAATATAAGCAAGGTCCTAATGGCGAAGAAAAAGGAAAATGGATACATCGGGTACCAACTTTTGTTTTCAAAGAAGATGGCAAAGAGATCGGAAGAATAGTTGAGACTCCAAACACTGATCTTGTTACAGACATGGCTCAAATTGCATTAGGCTATCCATCTGCACCTATGTACAAGGCTGCAGATTATATTATCAAACTACTTAAAACTCGCACAATCGAAGAAATCAATAATGACCTAAGCTATCACGTAAATTCCGCCTATAAAATGGTAGGAAAGACAGGAGAACTCAACAACCTCGGTTATGTATTTTTAAGGGCAGGAATGATACAAGAAGCCAAACTAGCCTTTCAATTTAACACGTACTTTTTCAGAAACGATGCAAATGTGTATGATAGCTATGGTGAGGCACTTGCTGAAGCGGGGGAAAAAGAAATGGCTCTCAAGATGTATAATAAAGTACTGGAACTTGATCCAGAAAATGAGAATGCCAAAAGTCAAATTGAACTGATTGGTGAGGGATAAACCTCGGTAGGAGGTCAAAAAAAAGTCCTGTTGCTTCTGTAACAGGACTTTCGATGAAGTTATTAAAATTTCTATGCCAACTGCGCATCAAGCTTCTCACTCAAAGCAGTCTTCGGTACAGCGCCAACTTGTTTGTCTACTATCTCACCATTTTTGAATACCAAGAGAGTTGGGATAGATCGAATACCAAATTTTGCTGATACCTCAGGATTGCTATCTACATCGACCTTACCAATGACTGCTCTGCCTTCATAGTCAGAAGCTAGCTCCTCTACTACAGGTCCAATCATCTTACAAGGTCCGCACCATTCAGCCCAAAAATCAACCAATACTGGCTTGTCTGAGTTGATTATTTCTTCAAAATTTGAATCTGTTATTTCTATAGGATGTGACATTTCTTCTTTATTTTAAATTTATCATCGAGTTAGGTAACGGCAAAGATAGGACAAATGTTGATCGAGTTTTCCATATTAATTTCATTTGTTTCCGCTAAGACAAATGCATTCTCAACTCATCAAGATTTTATAGTTTAACTCATCAACCGAATCTAATTCTTTGATGAATTCATCGGTTAACTCCACTGAGTATTTTCTACTGAGCATTTCCAAACCAATCATTCGGTCCTCGTAAGCGCCTACCACATTGAGTCTAAGTACATTCGATCCAGGATACTTTTCTGCATATCCAGCTATTTCATTAACAGTGGCAGGTGTAACATCGGAAAGCCTCATTTGTAGTTCGATACCGCTGGTCATACGCTCTCTGATATCACTCAATGGTTCCATACTTGTGATCTTAAATTCTAAGTCAGAACCACTCCATCTATTCTGTACAATGCCTGTGACATATATAAACCAGTCTTTCTCCAAGTAAGTCTTGAACTCTATATAAGCCGGAGAGAATAGAAAAAATTCGTGACTATCAGCATAGCCCGTAATCTTGAATCGTCCATAGGGTTTTCCTTTTTTGGTAGTCAAATGTGCCACCTCTGTGATCATTCCTCCCAATTTGATTTCCTTCCCTTGAAGTGCGGGCAGATCATTGAGTTCGCTAAGCTTGGTGTTGGTTAGATACTTCATCTCAAAGGCGTATTGGTCTAGTGGATGTCCAGAGATATATAGACCAACTAATTCTTTCTCTATATTGAGTTTTTCTATTTCACCATAAGGCTCAACCTGAGCAACCTTTGGCCGCATCACCACTTCATTGTCTCCACCACCTCCAAAGAGTGAAGCTTGTGCACTGTCTTCTTCTTGCTGCAACTTATTGGCGTGCTTAATGGCGTTTTCGATGAGTGAAGACCCATCATCTGCGCTGACAACATATTGTCGCCTATGGTATTCACCAAAGCAATCAAACCCTCCAGCATTGGCCAGGCTTTCAAAAGACTTTTTATTTACAGCTCTTAGATTCACCCTTGAGGCAAAATCAAAAACATCCTTAAAAGGGCCATTTTCGTCTCGCTCTTCAATGATTGCCACTACAGCAGATTCGCCTGTTCCCTTGATAGCCCCCATACCAAATCGTATCTGACCAATGGCGTTTACTTCAAAGTTGAGCCCAGATTCATTTACATGTGGACCTAGCACTTTTATGCTCTGGTTACGGCATTCCTCCATGAAGAAGCTGACTTTCTCAATGTTGCTTTGATTATGCGTGAGCACAGAAGCCATGTATTCTGCAGGGTAATTGGCTTTGAGATATCCCGTCTGGTAAGCCACAACGGAGTAGCATGTACTATGTGATTTATTGAATGCATACGCAGCAAAAGCTTCCCAATCCTTCCAAATCTTCTCCAGTTTATCCTCTGCATGACCTTTCTCTTTGGCTTGCTGAACAAATTGCGGTTTCATCTTGTCCAAGACAGCCTTTTGCTTCTTACCCATTGCTTTACGCAAGACATCAGCCTCACCTTTGGTAAATCCAGCCAGTTTTTGAGATAAAAGCATCACTTGCTCTTGATATACTGTGATGCCATAGGTCTCAGCTAAATAACCTTCCATATCCGGAAGGTCATATTGGATCTCTTTTCGTCCATGCTTCCGGTCAATAAATTCCGGAATGTATTCCATCGGACCTGGGCGGTAGAGCGCATTCATAGCGATCAAATCTTCGAGCTTATCAGGTTGTAATGCACGCAAATGCTTTTGCATTCCTGGTGACTCGAACTGGAAGGTTCCATTCGTTTCACCCTTTTGATATAGCTCGTATGTCTTTTGATCGTCAAGCGGAATTTTATCAATGTCTATTTCTATTCCATGCCTCTTTTTGACGTTTTCGATGGCCGTCTTGATGATGGATAATGTCCTAAGACCCAAGAAGTCCATCTTTAGCATACCTGCAGATTCCACTACACTGTTGTCAAACTGTGTGACATACATTTCCGAATCTTTGGCTCGTGCCAATGGAACAAAATTAGTCATATCATCTGGAGTGATGATAATACCACAAGCATGAACCCCTGTGTTCCTCAACGAACCTTCGAGAATTACTGCTTGGTTTAACACTTCTGAATGAAGTCCTTTTCCCCGACGCATGATCTCTAATTCCGGTACTTCCGCCCAAATTTTAGAGAATTTTGCTCCTGGTTTTTCCGGAATGAGTTTCGCAATCGAATCAGTTTCTGGTAATGGAAGCTCCATCACCCTACCGGCATCACGGATGGCTGATTTTGGGGCCATCGTACCATAGGTGATTATTTGAGCTACTTGATTGGCTCCATATTTTTCCACCACATAGTTGATGACCTTTTCCCGACCTTCATTGTCAAAGTCGATATCAATATCTGGAAGTGACACCCGATCAGGGTTCAAGAAACGCTCAAATAGTAAGTCGTAAGCGATAGGATCCACATTCGTAATCCACGTGCAGTAAGCCACTGCAGATCCAGCCGCAGAACCACGACCTGGGCCTACAGCCACACCCATTTCTCGTGCCTTGCTCGTAAAGTCTTGAACAATCAGGAAGTAACCCGGATATCCAGTATTCTGGATTGTAGCGAGTTCAAAGTCTAATCGCTCTCTAATCTCATCTGTGATCTCTTCATAACGCTTTTCAGCTCCTACATAAGTCAAGTGTCTTAGGTATGCATTTTCACCACGCTTGCCTCCGTCGGCTTCATCTTGAGCATCTTTGTATTCTTCTGGGATATCAAAAGCGGGGAGGAGTACGTCCATTTCCAGCTTATACTCTTCCACTTTGGCGACCAGCTCTGAGATGTTCTCAATAGCCTCTGGCAAATCTGCGAATGCTTCTTTCATGGCATTCTGATCCTTGAAAAAATACTTGGAGTTCGCTAATCCCGGACGAAATCCTCTTCCTCTACCAATCGGAGTGCTTTGCTTCTCGTTTTCCTTTATACAGATTAATACATCATGGGCTACCGAATCTTTCTCGTCTAGATAAAAGAGTTCGTTTGCTGCAATCATTTTTATATTGTACTTGTGAGCGAAACCAATCAGCACTTCATTGAGGTGATTTTCTTCGTCGAGACCATGTCGGTTGATTTCTAAGTAAAAATCTTCTCCAAAAACACCATGCCAGTACTGGACGGCTTCTTCAGCCTGTGTCTCACCTACATTCAATACGAGATGAGGGATTTCACCTCTTAATCCTCCACTCGTGGCTATAACTCCTTCTTTGTACTCTTCTATTAAGGCCTTGTCTATTCTGGGATACAATCCATAATTTCCTTCAAGGAATCCATAAGAAGTGAGTTTTACGAGATTTTGATAGCCTTTCTTGTTCTTTGCAAGAAGCACTTGCTGAAATCTTCTGTCTGGATCGTCCTTCGTAAACTTGAGCTTCTTACGTTCTTCGGCCACAAAAAACTCACAGCCAACTATTGGTTTGATCCCATTGGCTAAGGCTTCTCTTACGAATTTGAAAGCACCGAACATATTGCCCAAATCAGTGAGAGCAACTGCGGGCATTTCATACTTCTTAGCTTGGGCTATTATGGCCTGAACATTCGGAGTAGCTTGTAGTACCGAAAACTGTGAGTGAACATGCAAGTGCGAAAAAGCTCCTTTTATCTCTTCTACGGATACCTTTTCGCCCCAAGTGCTTTCTTCAGAATCTTTCGTTACTGCAAAGTTGGCGGCATCCAGATCTGGCGCTTCGTAAGTAATTGTCTTAGGATCTGTATCATCAAATGTTTTGATTACTTTCAGTCTTAGACATTCGAAAAAGGCCTTAGCTGTGGCATCTACATCATAAGCCGCATCATGCGCATCATCAAAAGGCTGACCAAAAAGCTTAGTATAAAGTTCGATAAGCTTTGGCATCTTAAGCCTTCCACCTATTCCTCCAGTTAATTGACAATACTCTTTCGTTTCAAGACCAGTATCAATATTTGGAAAACCTTCGAGTTGATTGACTTGTTCCGAACGGAGATATTCAGACCCGATAATTTTATTATCAAACTCAATATTGTGTCCAACAACAACCTTCGCTTTTTGGAGATCTACTGAAAATGAAGCAAGGGCTTCCTTTAAATCAATACCTGCTTCAAGGGCTTTTTCAGTAGATATTCCGTGTATTTTCTGTGCGTTGAAAGGAATGGTGAAACCATCTGGTCGTACCACATGATTCCCTTGAGAGAGAAGAATACCTTTTTCATCATGCAGCTGCCAAGCGATCTGGACCAGCCTTGGCCAGTTATCGAAATCGTCTAAAGGAGCATTCTTATTTCTAGGGAGGCCTGTGGTCTCCGTATCAAAAATCAAGTACATGAACTGTGGTGGTTTAGCCTTTTACAACTTAGAACAAAATAAGAAAATCCCATCGGCATTGCACCAATGGGATTGTATTATTTCTGAGTTGTGGATAAGTAATTGAGTGAATATTGGTGAATTCAATTTGTGGTGAGCCAAATCGAAATTTTGAGAAAAATGGACCTCATAAAATGTAAATAGCAGCTAATTACTTCAAGATAGTATACCTCTTACCAATCAGTGAATCTTTTTCCATTCTCAAAAATTCACTTCCATTAAACATATAATTTGTAAAATGATACGATTGGGTCAGGTCAACCTCGAATGTGTCAATATCTGCTCTGAATTTCAGGTAGTAAGTAAATGTTTTACCTGCATCACTTTCATGGTCATAATTTTCAAAGAAAGATAATTCATAGGATCCCAGAATATTGTCGTCTACCCTTGGTGCATTAATATCGGTGGTTAAAACGTATTTCTGACCAGGAATCATTCTATATATTTCTATTTCACTTTTAGCATAGAAGCCTTCTGTAGCTGAGTCCAATAAATCTTCGAAGGTCGTAGAATCTAAAACCAGAAAACTTGAAAGACTCCCTCGAAAATCATTAGATGTGCCACCAAACTCATCACAGGAAACTAATAAACCAAGACAAATAGTGACTGTTAATAGAAGATGTTTCATGACTTTATTATTAAATGTGCGTTATTTTTAAATTTATAGGCTAGGATAAATATTAACAATCATTCGCTTGTGTTCATCATATTCTGTCGTATTTGGATCCCACTGGTAATGGAGATACCAATTGTTGTCTTGACCACCCCATCCCCAGTTCATCCATAGATAATTGATTAAGACAGATCCACTTGTTATCGTTTTTAATCCATCCGTGACCCAAGCATGACAGCCAAAAGGTACATAAAGAACAAAAAGGTCAACAGCCTCTCTGCATCCTGATAAATATACCGGACGTCCCATTCTTATTTCGCTGGCACATTCTGAGAGTGCAAAATCCCTTTTCGAAATGCTAGAGGAATAATCATAATCATCTCTAAATGCCTTAAGAGCTTTATGATCCCAAGCAGAGGAGCCATCACAACCATAATCCATATTGACTGCTTCACCGACATCCCTTAGGAATTCAGCAGTTCGCTGTGAAGCTACTGCTCCAAGATTTGGAATTTGGTTCCAAGCTATATCATTCGGATGACCATAATGCCTCATAATTTGTCCAACGGCTACTGCGACACAGCCTACAAGGGCTCTTCCATCTGGATCATCTGAGCAACCCATTATCGGGCAATCATTATTAAAGTCTAAACTTTGTCTCCATGTTGTATTCATATGTGGACCCCACTGTGTCTCCGTTCCGCTCATAGCACCATCGGGATCAGGTTCTTCACAAGGATTGTTTATTCCACATGGGTCATCCATAGGCGGTGCTTGAATAGCACTTCCAGTATACAATTGTGTCCAAAGATTGAATAATTCAGGCGCCATTTTTGTTTCAGTATTTCTCGTATGCTTGGTGTATTCGAAATACTCCTCAATCATACTCGCTAATCCGGCATTTATTGTATCCGCTTTCGATGCAAACTTTCCATTACTACCAAATGCTAAGAGCGGAATAGCCCTAAAGTCTGCTGGCATTACAACAAATCCTTCATTTTCAAAATTAAAGATGTAGTAGGAAGGTAATTCTCCATCCTGAATGATCATTTCGTCTAAAATATTTTTAGACGAAATTCGTAGGTTATTCGTTGTTCTATTAGAAAATGGTTCAGATAAGTTGATTGATTTAGCTACTGATCTAGCAAAATCAATAGGAACAAAATATTTCTCATTTAGATCTACGGCTAGTGGTTCCTCGTCATCCTTGCAGTTGGTGAAAAAGATTAATACGCCGAGAAAAAGGAAAAAGGAAATTTCATATTACTTCTAGATTAGAGTTGAAAAATGCTTCTCAATACTAAGATTGGTGATAACTGAATCTAGTTATTTTATTGATTAAGTCAAAATATTTTGTCTTAATTAACACGTTGTTTGTGTCGTTCCTTATTATTGAAAGAGCCAACTAAGTGCTAGAGATTTTTGAAAAAAAGATATCGTTCAATTCAGAATACACGTGTAGGGATAATAAAAAGAAATTTTGGCAAAAAAATAGTTTATCTGTACATAGTTATACCATAAACCTTCTAATCGGATATGTCAGTATTTTAAAAAGGCCGATCATTCATTTCTAAGTGAAGAAACAGGATTGGCAATAGCGGCTTTGAATGACTGAAAACCCATGGTTAACCAAGCAATAATAGCCGCGGAAATACCTGCAACTAGAAACACCCAGATTCCAATGTCTGTTCGGAAAGCAAAGTCAGTGAGCCACATTTCCATTCCAAAGTAAGCAATAGGTGAGGCTACAAATAGTGAGAGAATCACGAGTTTGATAAAACTGAGAGATAGTTTATTGACAATTTGACCTACCGAAGCACCTAGAACTTTGCGAATGCCTATTTCCTTTCGTCGTTGCTCAGCGGTGAACGAGGCAAGACCAAAAAGACCCAAGCATGCAATGAAGATGGCAAGAAAGGCGAACACACCGAAAATCTCACCTACCTTTTTCTCAGCACTATACTGTCTATCAAATTTTTCATCCAGTAGGCTATATGCGAATGGTTGACCCGGAGCGAATTTATTCCAAGCGGCTTCAATATGTTTGACGGTTTCATCATAGTCAGTAGTGTTGAGTTTGAAAGCCACATGTCCTGAATTTTCCCCCAGCATAAAGACTAGGGGATCAATACTTTGCTTAAGGGATTTGTAATGGAAGTCTTTCACAACCCCAATTACTTTGAAAGTTACTGATTCAACCTCTTCAGCATTATTGCCGTCAAAAGTAGAAACGTAGCTGCCGATGGGATTAATAAGACCCATCTGATTAACCGCTGATTCATTCAGAATAACTCCAGTACTATCTATGTGAAATTCTTTTGAAAAATTCCTACCATTTGTTATTTTCATTCCAAGTGTTGCAATGAAGTCATGATCAATCGTGTGATTGTTCAGAACATATGAAGATCCTTTACCCGCGTTTTTCCCAGTAAAAAATATATTGTTATTATTTGATTCGCTTACAGGTAAAAAGCTAGAAATGGTACTGCTAACCAAGCGTGAATCTTGCATGGCTTCATCTCTAAATGTCCCAACTTGATCATCTAAAATCCAAGCATCATTTATAACCATCACTTGATCTTTATCATACCCTAATTTTTTGTTCTGGATGTATGACAACTGATTGAATACTACCATAGTAGAGATTATCATGATAATCGATACACTGAATTGTAGTACAACTAAGAAACTTCTAAGACCACCACTCTTCACACCGAGACTTAGTCTGCCTTTAAGTGTCTCGGCTGGACGAAACTTGGACAAGTAGAATGCTGGATAGCTACCGGCAAATAGTCCCACAATCACTGTGATAACCGCGACTAGTCCAAAGATCTCAAAATTAAACAGAGATTCAGAAGTCAACTCTTTTCCCGATAATAAATTAAAGCCAGGCATTAGGACGAATGCTAGCACTAACGCTAGCACTGAACTCACTATGGTAATGATCATCGCTTCAGAGATGAATTGACCAATTAACTGTGCCCTAAATGCTCCCATAACCTTACGAAGACCAACTTCCTTAGCTCTATTTGCTGACCTAGCTGTAGCCAAATTCATAAAATTGATACAGGCAAGAATTAGAATAAATAGGCCAACAGCTGAGAATATGTACACATAATTGATATCTCCATTTCGCTCTAGGTCGCCCATTTTATCTGACTGCAAGTGAATATCCCTTAAGGGCATAATGCTGAATGACGCCATGTTGCCAGCTTGTTCGAATTCCGAAAGAGACATGTTCAAAAATTTCTCAACTTCAGGACTCACTTTTCTCTCCATCAGCTCAGTGAATTTATTCTCTAGTGAGATGGGAGATACATTTGGGTCGAGTTTTAAATAAGTA
>CAYGPP010000058.1:0-20821 GCA_964351885.1 uncultured Marinoscillum sp. | reverse complement strand
GGATATAATGTTGTTCTTGTAATACAACATAGGCTTCTTCACCGATTCTCCTACTGCTTTGCTTGCTGCAAAATGGATAATTGATCCGATATTCAATTCTTTATCAAACATCTCATTCAACGCCTGCTTATCGCAAATGTCCAATTGATAAAACGTTGGGCGCTTACCCGTAATCTTCTCTATGGCATCCAATACCTCAATCTTAGAGTTGGATAAATTATCTACAATCACTGTATCATAACCTTTGTTGATGAGCTCTACCACAGTGTGTGAGCCAATGTAGCCGGTTCCTCCTGTGACTAATACCTTTTTCATGTCGTCTATATATAAATGGTTTCCTACTGAGTGACTATACTTACTCCATCCGAAATGCTAATTTCTATTGGTGTGATATGCTTTTCAAACTTCTTCAGATAAGCAGCGTCCAGCTCCTTTACAAATTGCGCTTCCCTCCCTTTCTTGATCAAATTCAGCGTACAGCCTCCAAAACCACCGCCCATCATTCTCGCTCCAAGCACGTCTTCTCTTGCATTGGCAAAATCAGCCATGAAGTCAATTTCTGGACAAGTAATCTCGTACTCATGAACCATGGCAAATTGAGCGGCTTTTAATGTTGCTCCCACAGATTTCATGTCACCAACTTTCAAAGCATCAATGATTCGCTGCACACGAATATTCTCTTCTATCACATACTTACATCGCTTGAATATATCCTCAGAAAGACTTGATTTACAATGAGTTAACTCCTCCATATTCACGTCACGTAGAGAAGTAATTCCTCCAAATGCTTCTTGCAATACTTTAACACCCTCACCACATTGTAGCCTTCTGGTATTGTATTCTGAGCTCGCCAAACTATGACTCACATTGGAGTTGCACAACATCAAAGTATAATCGTCAAGAACCATCGGAAAGTGCTGATACGCTAATGATTTACAGTCAAGCAAGAGCACCTGATCTTTAGCGCCCATCATGCTGGCAAACTGATCCATAATACCGCACATCACTCCAGCATAATTATGCTCTGCTTTTTGCGACATTTTCACCATGTCAACCTTGCTGATATTGAATCCAAATAACTCATTAAGCCCGAGGCAAGTACCACATTCTACTGCTGCAGAGGAACTCATCCCCGAGCCCCTTGGCACATCACCCGAAAAGACCAAATTAAAACCTGGCACTTTGTGTCCGGCCTTTACCAACTCCGCCACAACTCCTAGTATATAGTTTTGCCAAGAGTCTTGATCAAGTGGTTTTAACGCTGATATTTTGAAGTCATACCTTCCTTCCATATCAAGAGAAATCAAACTGCAATTGTCCGCATCTTCAGATGGCGCCATGGCAAAATAAATCCCTTGACTAACAGCTGCCGGCAATACAAATCCCGAATTATAATCGGTATGTTCACCAATGACGTTGATTCTTCCAGGTGCTCTTACCAATAGTGGTTCACCACCAAAATTCTTCGTAAAGGCCTCTTTTACAGCTGCGAGGATTTGTTGATTCATAATCGTTGTTTAATAGTATTTCGTATAACTAGTTTAGGAATATTCTCCATCGGCTCTGCCTCACCTTCATCTATGATCCCCAAAAGTTTTAAGGCAGCCATCTCTCCCATTATTTTCGGGGAATGTTCAACACTAGAGAGTTTGGGATGTGTGAAATCACAAACCAATCGGTTATCAAACCCCATTAGTGAGACTTCTTCCGGCACTGATATTCCGTTATCATTAAAAAAGGCCAATACCCTTACAGCAATGATATCGTTGAAGCAAACCACCGCATCATATTTCCCTTTCTTCCAGTTCTTAGCCATTACTTTTTCAGTTAGGGGCATTTGATCTACATAGAGCACATCACATGGTTGCAGTTTCGCTTCATCCAAAGCTTTATTATATCCCATGAGTCTATGTATATCATTAATGAGCTCTGTAGTTAGCCCGATGTATAGAAGCCTTTTATGACCTTGCTCGATCAGGTATTGGGCAGATATATAAGTACCCAATGAGTCTTCAAAAGTGACAGTGGGAAAGATATCTTGCTCAATAGGTCTATCAAACACCACCGCTTCCTTACCTGCATGAGCAATGATTTCAAGGTTTTGAATGGCACGTTTACCGCGTGCTGGAGCAATTAAGATTCCTTCTACATTACAAGCAATCAAAGATTTAATGAGTTCTTCTTCTTTTTCCTCTGATTCATTGGATTGACAAATCATCAGGTTATACCCGTGAAACTCAGCCTTCTTCTCTATTCCAGACAAGATCGATGCAAAAAAATCATCGCTTACATCAGGGACAATGAGCCCAATTAAGCGTGTCTTGCTCGTTCTGAGTCCTTTCGCTGCTGTATTGACTTGATAGTTGAGTCTCTTGGCTGTGGCTCTCACCTCTTCTGCCAAGGATTTATTTCCTTGATGCAAGCCATTCAAAATACGTGATACTGTGGAAGGAGAAATTCCAAGCTCTCGGGCAATGTCTTTTATGGTAGCAACAGGTTTCATATATTAATCATTAAGTTGATGTTATGATTAATAAACGTAAATTTAACGTTTATTAATCGACTATTCCAAATCTATCCTAAATGGTCTACAAGCAAGAAAAAATATGGGTCTCCATCGACAGTCTAGTTCTGGGCTATGATCCTGCCGAGGAGAATCTAAAGATATTGCTTTTCCAGCGTCAAGTAGAACCTTTCGCCAATGAATGGTCATTGATCGGTGGATTTGTAAACCCGGAGGAACACATTGAACATGCTGCCAAGCGTATCCTGTACGCCTTCACAGGTCTCAATAATGTCTTTCTGGAGCAATTGAGTGTCTTTGGTCAATCTGATCGTGATCCAGGAGGCCGTGTAGTTTCCATCCTCTATTGGAGCTTAATCAAGCTGGACACTGTCCATATCGACACAGCACAATCCCATGGAGCCAAATGGTTTGATATTCATCTTATCCCATCAGTAGTCATGGATCACGGTCAAATGATTCAAAAAGGGATCGACACACTCAAGAAGAACGCAGCGATCTCCCCTATTGGCTTTGAACTGCTTCCAGACCGGTTCACTATTCCACAGTTACTCAAACTTTATGAAGCGATATATGATCGCCAGATTGATGACCGCAATTTTCGTAAGAAGATTTTAGCGACCAATATCCTGCGAAGATTAGATGAGAAAGATAAATCAGCTTCTAAGAAAGGGGCTTACTTATATGAATTT
Organism: uncultured Marinoscillum sp.; assembly: GCA_964351885.1. GTDB lineage: Bacteria > Bacteroidota > Bacteroidia > Cytophagales > Cyclobacteriaceae > Marinoscillum. The sequence goes on along the minus strand of CAYGPP010000058.1, from coordinate 17,605 downwards.
GATCAGGATCAGTATCGAAAACTCAAGCAAGGTGGATTTCACTTAGAATTCGCGATCACATAAGACACAAAAAAACCTGTTTCAAATGAATGAAACAGGTTTTAGTCAGTAAGTAGTTTTTAAATTTATTTTTTTGCTAAATCAACGATTGCTTTGAAAGCATCTGGGTGATTCATGGCTAAATCTGCCAAAACCTTTCTGTTGATATCAACATTAGCAGTTTTGAGCGATCCCATGAATTGAGAGTAAGACATTCCGTACTCTCTCACAGCTGCATTGATTCTTTGAATCCACAAAGCTCTAAATTCTCTTTTCTTAGCTTTTCTGTCACGGTATGCATAGACCATACCTTTTTCGATAGCATTCTTAGCTACCGTCCAAACATTTTTTCTTCTGCCCCAGTACCCTTTGGCTTGCTTCATCGTCTTTTTACGACGAGCTCTGGATGCTACATGATTTACTGATCTCATTTAATTTTTCTTTTTTGACAATTGGCGCCTCATTTAAGAGATCTTTTAAGCCAGATCATCGGGTTAAACAATAAAAACCTAATTAGAGGTTAAGCATGTGCTTAACGTTGTTCTCGTCACTTTTGTGAACCAATCCAGGTTGCGTAAGATTTCTCTTCTGCTTTGTCTCTTTCTTGGTCAAGATGTGACTTTTAAAAGCGTGCTTTCTTTTGATTTTACCTGATCCTGTCAGTTTAAATCTCTTTTTGGCACTTGAGTTAGTTTTAACTTTTGGCATTTCTATATTACTTTTTACTACTACTTACTGGTTTCGGTGCTATGATGATAGACATCCGCTTTCCTTCGAGTTTAGGAAGTAATTCTACTTTACCTATTTCCTCCACGGCCTGTGCGAATTTCAAAAGAAGGATTTCACCTCTTTCCTTAAAGACAATTGTTCTACCTACGAAATGAACATAGGCTTTCACCTTTGCTCCTTCTTTCAGAAACTTAACCGCATGATTCAATTTGAAATTGAAATCATGTTCGTCGGTATTAGGTCCAAATCGAATTTCCTTTACGACAGTTTTCTGAGCTTTGGCTTTAATCTCCTTTTGCTTTTTCTTCTGTTCGTACTTGAACTTGGAGTAGTCGATGATTTTAGCAACAGGCGGCTCAGCCTTAGGAGAGATCTCCACTAAGTCTAATCCTTGCGCTTTAGCCATTTCTAATGCTTTTTCGGTTGGATATACATCCACCTCCACATTTTCACCCACCAATCGCACTTCTCGTGCTCTGATCTTTTCGTTTACCTTATAAGGCTCTTCTACTCTTCCCCTGAACGGCTTTCTGTATGGTCTACTAATTGTATTATCTGTTTGGTTCTACCATTGAAAATTAAGACGCAAATATCGCTTTTATTTCTCTTAATAAAAATCCTATTTTTCTTTCTTGAGAAGTTCTTCAATTGTCTGATTAAAGAACTGAATAAATGCTTCCACTTTCATACTTCCTTGATCTCCTTTTCCATGCACACGAAGTGAAACACTCTGATTTTCAGCTTCTTGCTCACCCACTATGAGCATGAATGGAATTTTCTTCACTTCCGCATCTCGGATTTTCTTCCCGATCTTTTCGTCACGCTGATCAACGTAACCTCTGATATCAATCTGCAGGAGTTGACTATATAGCTCTTGTGCATAGTCATGATACTTCTCTGAAATAGGCAAAATAGCAATTTGCTCTGGCGCAAGCCAAAGCGGAAAATCTCCAGCAGTACTTTCAATCAAAATAGCGACAAAACGCTCCATAGATCCGAAAGGAGCTCTATGAATCATGACTGGACGGTGCTTCTGATTGTCGGTACCCGTGTACTCTAACTCAAATCTTTCCGGTAACGTGTAATCCACCTGAATTGTGCCCAGTTGCCAACTTCTTCCTAACGCATCTTTAACCATAAAGTCTAGCTTCGGGCCATAGAAAGCGGCTTCACCTAACTCCACGGTCGTTTTAAGTCCTTTCTCTTCAGCTACCTCTTTGATGGATTGTTCGGCTCGATCCCATAACTCTTCACTCCCAATATATTTCTCTGGAGTTTCAGGGTCTCTGAGTGAAATTTGTGCCGTAAAGTCTTCAAATCCTAGTGAACTGAACACATAAAGCACCAGATCTATAACTTTTGAGAATTCATCCTTCACTTGCTCTGGACGGCAAAAAATATGTGCGTCATCTTGAGTAAATCCTCTTACCCTGGTTAACCCGTGAAGTTCCCCGCTTTGCTCATATCTATAAACTGTTCCAAATTCAGCATAGCGAATTGGAAGGTCTTTATACGATTTTGGTGAGGACTTATAGATCTCACAATGATGAGGGCAGTTCATTGGCTTGAGCAAAAACTCCTCGCCTTCTGCCGGTGTTGTAATTGGCTGAAATGAATCTGCTCCGTATTTCTCGTAATGTCCCGATGTTATATAAAGCTCTTTTCCTCCGATATGTGGTGTCACTACTTGATCATAACCAGCCCTCAGTTGTGCCTTTTTGAGGAAATTTTCGAGTCTCTCACGAAGGACGGCCCCTTTAGGAAGCCACAATGGCAACCCCTTACCTACTTTATCAGAAAAAGTGAATAGGCCTAGTTCCTTCCCAATCTTTCGATGATCTCGTTTCTTGGCCTCTTCAAGTAGTTCTAAGTATTCCTTGAGCTCTTTCTGCTTCGGAAAAGTGATACCGTAAAGCCTCGTGAGTTGTTTTCTTTTTTCATCTCCACGCCAATATGCACCAGCTACACTCAAAACTTTGGCGGCCTTTATGAATCCTGTATGTGGAATGTGTGGCCCTCTACACAAATCCGTGAAGTTGCCTTGCTGGTAAAACGTAATGCTGCCATCCTCTAAGCCATCGATAAGCTCTAGTTTATACTCATCATCCTTTTCCTTAAAGTAGGAAATAGCATCTGATTTACTCACTTCGCTCCTTACATACTCATTTTTTTCACGAGCAAGCTCCAGCATCTTATTTTCTATTGCTGCAAGATTTTCAGCGTCAAATTGCTGATCGCCAAAATCTACATCATAGTAGAAACCATTTTCAATAGCCGGGCCAATTCCGAGCTTCACGCCTGGATATATGGCTTCCAATGCCTCTGCCATCAAATGAGCCGATGAGTGCCACATCGTAGCTTTTCCATCAGTGTCATTCCACGTCAGCAAACTCAAGGTACTATCCTCATGAATCGGCGTATTGGCATCTTGCACACTCCCATTCAATTTGGCAGCCAGTACATTCCTTGCCAATCCCTCACTAATACTAAGCGCTACGTCCATTGGAGTAGCACCTTTCTCATAATTTCTCTCACTACCGTCAGGTAAAGTGATTTTTACTTCACTCATTATCCGTTGATTTCTTTTTATTCAAATCAAGCATCGGGATTCTGTTTTCCTGTGCTTTCAACTTCCGCAAATATGCTATTTTTCGCTCAACAATCTTCGCCTCTTCCTTCGCTATTATATCAGTGGAATCATTTTGTTGTACAATTCTGTATAAGCGAAGTGATTGATTATAGAGCCCTTTCTTATCAGACAATTGCGCTTTTTTCAGTAGCAGATGATTGCTACTATCAGAGGCTATCACAGGATCAATAAACATAATTGCTGAATCAAATTTTTCACTCCGAGCGTACCAATCTGATCTATATAGCAAAGCTTCATCATCCATATCACTTTGCAGCAACTGATGAGCTGCGTTTTGATTTCCTGCCTTAAACAACACCTCACCATAAAGTAGTTTTTCCTCTAGGTTTAATGATCTAGCATTTGCTATTCGAGTAAATATGCTTAGTGCATCATTAATAGAGTCTATCGCCACCAATAGTGGTACGTAATTGTCTGTAAGCTCTTGAGCACTAATGTATTCTCTAGCTAAAAGTCGGTACGACTGAAGGGTATTCAATGTGTCTTGAATAGTTAGATAGGATGATGCTGCGAATAATAGCTCTTCCTGGGTAATATTTTGTTGCCGAAGCATTTGTGCCAAGAGGTCACTAACCTCACTATTATTTTGAAGTCCTAAATACGCTCTAGACTTCCACATCAAATTCTTCGCGTCAATACCATAGACACTTTCCCAGTAGTCAATAATAGCTAAAAGATTTTTGTATTGACTATCCGCCTCATAAAACTCACTAGCTAAACCAAAAGCCTGATAATCCAGCTCAGACTGCTCAATGATTAATTCAATATCTTCATGTAGATCCTCGGGCCAACCCAATTTATCTGACACAAATAGCTTCTGTTTTCTTAAATTTATGTCCCCTGGTTTTGCCGCTATTTTGACTTTTAGGTCTTTGAATGAAGATTGATAATACTCCAATCCTGCATCTTCTTCTGTTATAGCATACCGATGATAGTCGGTACATGAAGCAAGAATTAAAATAATGATTATGAGACAGTTACGCACTAGAGAATAAATTGGATATTTAATTTCAATCCAAATTTACGTACATCAGATTGATCGAGATAGGTCAATCGATGAAAAGCTTCAACAGAAAAAACCTTGAAAATATTCTCTACCCCATATCCTAATTCAATATAGGGCCTATTGTCTAGTTTGTTGAATTGCAAAACTGGACTACCCGTAATATCAATCGGACTCTGGGTCATTCTAGTATTCTTATCACTAATATCACCATACAGGATATTTGCACTCCCAATTAATCGCCACTTTAGTTTTTTCATCAAAGGAATGGTATTGAGGATGAAGCCTTCAAACTGATGTCTATATCGAAACTCCAAATACTTATCTGTACTGAATTCGAAAAAGTCCATAAGATTATAAGCGAAATCAACATAAAAGAAGGTCTCATTTCCAATCGTATTGTAAAGCAAAGTGTAAGGCAGATCACCTAAAATATAACCTCCAGTAAAACTGATATCCGCCTTACCCAAGATGCCCATTTTTTGATCCTTCTGGATTCCAAGCTTTACTTTATGATAAGAGAAATCACTAGATAGCACATTCTTAAACCCATAAGTATAGTCCAAATTAAAAGCTGGCCATCTCAGAGTTCCCAGACTAATGCGCTCATTGTCATTAATAGCAAAAAGTTCATCCTTAGAATAACGCACTGAAACAGTAGCCTCCGTCACCTCATAATCACTAAAGGTCTGAGTATCTCCCAATTCCTTGTAGTAGTTAAAATCAAAATACGGTTCGTAGGACTGATGTTTCAATGCCAAAGCTCCTCCTAAGCCAACACTTAACTGTCTAAATATGCTCAAGCGATACTTATGTGTTAAAAATGGTTGATTCAGTGTTCCAAACCTACTTAGAGAATAAAAAAGACTATTGGGCTCCACTTGGTCATTAAGCAACCAAACTTGATCTACCTCACGTTGCTGTTCATATCTGATGTTTGTCCAGGGTTGTCTATTGAGAATTCGGTCAACGAAAATGCGGTATTTGAATTGTTCATCATCAAAGCCGTAACCAACATGACCGCCTACCGTCCACTTACGACTTATATCGATTGTGGATCTGGCACCAAATCCAATACGTAGGCCTTCAATATCATTTTTACCAATGAATGTCGAATACGGACCATAATCCCATTTCCCAATTTTATAGTATCCATTTACAGCAAATTTGGCAAGGTCCATAGTGTTTTTAACAACTGGAATTTGTTTCATAGAGTCAATCATAGAAAACACATTGATCTCTGTCGTAGTTAATGAATCATGCCTATTTAGCTCCCAGAACTCATCAGAATAGTCTCTAACGTCTTCTTCCATCACTACTGGATTCAGATAAAACTGATTTGGCTTGGGGTCATTAACTATGTGATCCCTGGTGGAGACATAAAACTTTGCCAACATACCTGCGGTCTGCTTGGTCACCTGAGCTACATCCACCACAACTCTCGTTTTCGCTGGTAACCAAGGGCCCGCTGCTGTCTTGAATAGATCTTGCTGAATCTTGACTTTCTCGATATAATTCAGATTAGCAGACCTTGGCACGGTGGCATCTATTCTTTTGAGGGCATAATCCTCTTTTGAAATCCACATACTACCAACAAATGCCAAATCTTGTTCTCGCTTTGGGTAAAAATCGATCCGATAGCAAAACTGATTTTCTATGTAAATACTATCTTCTAGATAAACCTCGTAGTACAATTTCCACCCATCAGCTAATGGAGACACGAATTCCTTGGTTACGATATTGAGCCAGTTTCGATAAAAATTATACTCTTGAAACGTGGACCCAATTACCTGAGAGGTAAGCGTTCCATCTGTAATTCCAACAGCACTTACTTTGGTCTTAATGATGTTCTCATGACGAAAGGTAGGATCCTTTTTGTAGTAGAATCTTGATATTGCTTCTGAAAGAAAAACAGGCAAAATTGGTTTCCCATCCTCCCCTGCAATCTGCTCAATACTATCTAAGACATTGGTAATTTTTTGAACGACTTTTCTCTTTTTGAATTTCTCTGAAATATTATCTACGTCAAATTCCACTTTAGTATAACTCTCATACTCATAAGCACTTAACGCTCTCTTATCATTAAGTGGTTTATTGATGACCACCTTTCGCATAATTGGCCAAGCTGGATTCTCTCCCGAATAGACAACCACTTCGCCAAGTGTTTGGACGTCTTCATCTAGCTGAAAATTAACTATTTGATCAACAGATTTTTGGATGGGCTTGGCTCGCTTTACAAAGCCTATGTAACGAACTTCAAGTTCGTTAACCTCTTGATTTGTTTCAGCGATAAAGTTTCCTTCAAAATCTGTAATTGCACCATCTTGAGTTCCAAGAAAAACGACGTTAGCAAATGGAATGGGAGTCCCACTTTCGGCCTCAGTCACTTTACCGGAAACCTTGGTTTTCTGAGCAAGACCAACAAATGTCAGGCAGAGTAAAAATGCTAAAAGTAAATACCTCAAAATGGACTTGACTGGAGCTTATCGTTAAGACTGCAAAACAAGTCTTTTTTTACGTAGAACTATGAAAGTAAGTTTGATTAAGTAATACTTTTCTTAATCTCATTGACATCATGCTGTAGGTTAAGAACCATTCCCGCTATTTTATCAATAGATAATTCACTGGCAGACTCTGGATCTGGAAATTCAATGCTGATGTATGCTTTTGCTTCCCAAACTTCTAAAATGTCTTTTGGTTGAATTTCATAAGCCGAATAAGACTTATTATCCGAAACTAAGTAAAGCGTTCCTTTCTCAGCGATATAATTGAAAATTCGCTTGTATACCACACCCTCTTGAAGCGTAACTAATACGTAGGTCTTTCCATTTCTGATATCGTCAAAGGAATCCATATACTTACCTATTACAATGGAACCTGAAGCAATCGGAAGCATAGAATCCCCATTGATCTCAAATGCTCGATAAGTAGCGTTTTTAGGTAACATAGGAAGGTTGAACCTAGATAATTCGGTCAGATACTCGGGATCTGAGTATCCATTAGTGTATCCTGCAGCAGCCTTTTGGGGTACTAATTCAATATTCTCATTATCATCTTTATCTACTGTGATGGACAAAATACGAATTTTGTCTTTCTTAATAAATCCTTTATTGTCTCCTGTAAGATCGGTACTGATCAAATCATCGGTACTTACTCTCAAGACCTCCGCAATACCAAGAAGTGTTTGCAAACGCGGCTCTGCTCTTGCCTCTTCATATGCCCCAACTACAGAACGTTTTATTCCTACTTGTTGTGCAAACTGCTCTTGAGTATAACCTGCTTTCTTTCTTAAATGCTTGATGTTATTGGCGATAATGCTCACTGCTTATATCTTATATGGTTAAAGACTATTAACTATCAAAAATGATAAAATTCAAATCATCATTTCCACTCTTACCTATCGAATACAAATGTAAATGATGAAATTCTCTAGTCTGACGAATGGTATTCAGTTTTTCTTTTATTGTAACCACCACGTCTTTCAAAGTCTTATTAGCATCAACCAAAACATAGCCATACAGATCCTCCCGTTCTCTAATAGTGGCGTAAAATTTGACTTGGCATTTACCTGATTTCAGTTTTTTAGAATTGAGCTTCAGGGCGTATTCATTGTCAAAATTGACATCTGCACTTTGCATAATAAGATCTGAAACCCTAAAGAGATTAGCATTCATTTTCATAAGCCTAAATTTATAGGTTAAAAATGAACATAAATTTAGTAATATCCAATAATATTAGAATATTATACTAATTAAATGAGCAATATGGTTAATCATATCCAAAGTGTCTCATTAGTGATTGTATTGTCAAATTCGATGTAATCTCGCTTATGCGGTCACTAAGCTTTTCCTCTTTCCAAGTGGAAAGAGATTTGTTATGGATTTGCTGCAATGAACCATTCCATGCTGGATTTTTTCTTACCGTCGCATATTCAAACCACTTACTTAATTCTTTCGATAAAGGAAGATTCAAAAAAAGACTCAAAGAATTAACCTCCTGATTAAAATTACTGATCAGTTCTTCATACTTCAATGTATACACTTGAGGGTGCAACTCAAAGTCCTTGCCCGATGTGACATCTTCAATATACCTATCAATAGGAACCCAGAACTTGTTAGTATCGTGCGGGTGAAGCGAAGTACATACTGCACGTGGATCACGAACAATATGGATGAATTTTGCTTCTGGACCGAAGTAATTCAGTATCTCTTTAATGTATTTAACATTGGCTGGTCGTTTCTCACACCACCTGATATTATTTGCGTGAACTTTATTTGTCAATAATGCACGATGAAATCTGTCTATTCTTTCTGGTATCAAACCTTGAGGACTCTCACACCAAGATGTAAAGGCATCAGTCTCATAAGGAATGGCGAAAATATCCGGATGTGCGGATAATATTGCTAGCAATAATGTGGTTCCAGAACGGCCACAGCCTCCAATCAGAATTGGGGGTTTGGAAAAGTGTCGCTTACACTTTCGTTCTCCCATGAAGTTTATTATGGGGCTTGAAAGATGTCTTTTGAACCAATTGTTCATTTATGCCATATCATAAAGCAGACAAAGGTCATGGCATTCGAATTCTGAAAACTGAATAAACTCATATACTAAAACCTTAGATGATCACAAAAAGACCTTGTAAAACGCTAAAATAGCACCAAGCAAAAAAATGAACGTTATTCAAAGTGATCGGTGCTTTTACTTCATCTTATCACCGAAGACTTCTTTGAATTTCTTCACTTTTGGAGCCACTACAAATTGGCAATATGGTTGACTCCCGTTTTCATTATAATAATCCTGATGATAATTTTCCGCAGGATAGAATGCATCGAATGGGGTAATTTCAGTTACTATTGGATCTTCCCAAACTCCTGCTTGCTCTAGTGACGCTTTGATTTGCTCAGAAGTAGCACGCTGAAGATCATTGTGATAGAAAACTACAGACCTGTATTGAGTACCCACATCGTTTCCTTGTCGGTTCAGAGTTGTCGGATCGTGTGTTTTCCAAAATACCTCCAAAATTTCCTCAAGCGTTACTATTTCGGGGTTGAATGTCACCTGAACCACCTCTGCATGTCCCGTTTTACCGGACACTACTTCCCGATAGAAAGGGTCTTTTGTCTTCCCACCAGCATATCCAGATACGGCAGATTCTACACCATTGAGCCTCTGAAAAATCGCTTCAGTACACCAAAAACAACCTGATCCAAGTGTAATTACTTCCATATGATTTGTTATCTATCGTCTAACGAGGTGCTACTTTTTGTAGTTATCTCTTGGACTTCATGTGTATAAGAATGCTAAAACTGTACAGATGACTTAAAAGTTCAAAGACTATTGCTGATTTTTTAACTCTTTCAGGAAATTGCCTTGAAGCGTAATCACTGCGGGCTTGGGCACACTTTCTCCACCTTCTGGCCAATGACTGGTATTTAATTTAACGGTCGATAAAGCTCCTGGGTGATTGACACTTACAAAAACTGTTTCGAAATCAGCACTGAAACCTAAACCCGAAAAGGATGCTTCCATTGGGGAAGTGGCCACCCGTATGGCTCTTGCTTCTCCTTTAGGAAATACATATAAACCATTGTTGCCTAAGCCTTTATAATCTTCGTCATTAAGTTTATCGAGTGGCATATCAGTGGTGAACCAAAGGTTACCAACTGGATCAAACCTTAGGATGCTAGGATTAGCAAAATCAGATAATTTCCCACCTTCGATAAAGGTTTCAAAATCAAATTCCATTGAGGTATAGTCTCCATTCAATTCTTTGAATCTCATGATTTCCCCAAATGAATCATTCCCTTTAATTGCAATCATTAAATCTCCTGTTTTGGGATCTGTAACTATTCCAATTGGACTTTCTAGCTCCGTACCGCCGATTAAAAAGGAGGCTTCTCTGGTATGTATAAACATATCTGTCTCATCACTAAAATTGGCATTGAGTTGTGATTCGGCATAGTCTAGAGGTCTCCAAACCTTGTTCTTCATGTTAGCCACATAAAGGCTTCCAGGATAAATTCTGTTAGGTGTATCGCTTATGTATTTATACAGCATACCTCCCGCTCTCGTATCTCCTGAGTAAATAACCACCTTCCCATCTGGTAATGAAACCGTGTGAGCAGCACCATGTGCAAATCGGCCTAAGCCAATATGTTTTTTCATTTCGCGAGTCGCTGGATCAAATTCGACAACCCACCCATAGTGCTCGGTGGGTTTTGATAAGAAGCTTTCCCACATAAGATCACTCGGCTGATACGCTTTAGTGTTGAAATCTCTGTCACCGTAGTAATAGCTAAAGTCTCTCTCGCAAGTAAGAATGGTTTGCCAGGGAGTCATTCCTCCGTTCGAATTAGCTATGGTGCCGAATGAACTCTGTTGGTTTCTTATGGGTTCGTGCCACTCGAATGGAATATTTTGTGCTCCTGTTATTCGAACGTTCCTCGGATCCAAAACAACTTCCCAACCTGAATTAGCCTTCCTAATCTTCACTAAGGATCCTCCTGTTTGGTAAAGCTCTTTTCTTATCTGTGACCTCTGGCGCGATTTGCGTAGCGCTTTTGAGTAACCCGAAACAAACAAGGTATTCACTTGTTCGTGACTTACCCAAATTTGAGGGTCAGCAGACGACTCACTTTCGATAAGTTCTATGTGGGCGTTTCCATAACCAAAGTAATGGTTCTCAGAAATTTCATCTCCCCATTTAATCAATATTGAGTAATTAAGTCCATCAATAAGCTCGACATTATCTGAGCGAATAGCCGCAACACCTTCAGTTTTATTGCTATCGGAGCAACTTATCTCGCATATTAGCATCAGGGCTGAGAGGACTATGAAGTACTTATTAAGCGTTTTACTCATTAAATCTATTGACTTGAATCTGCGGCTAATCTAATGGCTATGAATTGAATTATGATCTAATTTTTAGTTTAAACAAAGGGAAGTCTGCTAACTTTCCCTTGTGATTCAAGTCTTAGCTTTACGGTGAAGCAGTCACTGAAAAAGCATTGTCAGAATTTTTTAAAATCTCCATCCTCTCTATCTCCCTTATTTTCTTTTCAGGAAGTCTAGCTATTGGTCAAGACTCTATTCCAGAAAGTAGGCAAGACAAAAAAGGCATAATAGTTCTTCCCGCAGTAATCTATTCACGCGAAACAAGTTTGGGGCTCGGTGCAGCCAGTATCGTGTATTTCAGAACCTCGAATGATTCATTGGCAAAACCATCAAGCATTCAGAATGTGTTTATTTATACACTTCAGAACCAAATACTTTTTGCCAATCCGTATAACATTTTCTTGGATAGTGATAAGTATTGGCTCAATGGCCAACTAGGGTTTTATATCTATCCATACGAGTATTTTGGAATTGGAACGGACTTACAAGAGCAAGAGTTTTACTCAACCACATTCTTCCGATTAGAGTTGAATGCACTCAAAAAATGGAAAGATGATTTCTATGCTGGGCCTTCACTGTTTTATGATGAGTATTTCAAGATTAGTACTGAAAGTGATGGAGGGCTTGCCAAGAACAATGTGCTGGGAATCGATCCTGGGAGACTTTTTGGATTGGGCGCATCATTCGTACTTGACAAAAGAAACAACCTATTTAGTCCATATAAAGGATATTATGTGAGCGGAAGGGTTATAAAATATGAGAATACAGCGCTAGGTGATTATGATTTTACTGATCTTTTTATTGATGGGCGAAAGTATTTTCATCTCAATGATATTTGGGAAACAAGCTTCCAAGTCTACCACCAATCAACACTTGGAGATGTTCCGTTCTACAATTATGCTCAGTTAGGAGGTACGAAGCTGATGCGAGGTTATTTCAAAGGAGCCTATCGCGATCGGCACTTTAGCCTTGTGCAGACCGAAATTCGCAGGTATCTGCACAAGAGAATTGTAGCGAGCGTCTTTGGTGGGATTGGCTCTGTAGGTGATCAATTTATGAATTACGATAAACTGCTCGGAAGCTATGGTGTTGGACTGAGATGTGAAATCGACTCAAAAGAGCGTTTACGGATACGCTTCGATTATGCACGCGGATATCAATCCAGTGGATTTTATATCAATATTAATGAAGCGTTTTGAACAGCAACAATTGAGTTTTTAGCTGAATCTCTATAAAAACTATACTTTTACTCAAATCTAATATTACATAAAATGAAAGATCTCGCGCTTCTAGCCTCAGAAGGAAAAATAAATAAATCTGCGAGCATGCGCGACAGACAAGCCATTGTCATCAATGCTCCAATAGAGAAGGTTTGGGCTATATTGGTTGATATCAATCACTGGACAGACTGGAACCCGTCAATCAAAGACTGTAAGTTGAAAGAACTCAAAGTTGGAGCACATTTTACTTGGAATATCAACGGAAACCATCTGAAATCAACCTTAAGACAAATTGATAAGCCCAATGCCTTAACTTGGACTGGGAGCTTCATAAGTGTGAAAGCCATCCATGCATGGAAATTAGAATCTGCAGATAACTATCAAACAATCGTCACTACTGAAGAATCAATTCAAGGTTTGATGACTGTATTCGTTAGTCATCCAAAACTCAATAAAACCCTCATTAATTGGCTTGATTGTCTCAAAAAGCAAGCTGAGAAATAATCCTATTCCCCTCCTTTCAAAGTCTTTATTTGTTCCTTCAATACCGCGAAATCTGGAGCAAGTGCCAAAGCGCTTTCAAACTGAGCTAGTGCAGCATCTTTATTCCCTTGAGCTTCGGCAATCATTCCCTTGAGCCTTAATCCGGCCACTTTCATACTAACTTCTTGTCTCTCTTTTTGATTGATAGGAAATATGAGTTTTAGTGACTCGGCCTCAGCAGAACTTACGATGATATCGGCACTTAAGGATGCTTCCCCAAAACGTTTCAGGTCAAGTTGCATAAAGGCTATTTTATAAAGGGTACTTAGACTATTATTTGAGAGGTAGAGTTTTTCATAATAACCTACAGCTCTATTCTTAACGCCAAGGTTCTCGAATGATACTGCTGCAATTTCAGTAGCAAAAAGATCACCTGGATTAACAGCTATTGCATCCTGTGCAACCAAAGCAGCAGAGGCATACTGTTGATAATCCAAATAAGAAATTGCCAAAGAGTCCAATATAGCACTGTTTGTAGGATCCATGATCAATAGGTTATACAAAGCCGAACGGGCTATTGTAGGGTCGTTGTACTTAGTGGCGATATCATATAAATAAGCCTGCTTACGAACTTCAAAAGGAATGGAATCTTGTGCTTGTGCACTTTGAGCTTGTGAAACGAACGCCGAGATCAGGAGAAAACTAAATACTATGTACTTCATGGATTGATTGAATTTGATATTTGAACTGTTGTTTAAATCTTTGGCAAAAATAGGAATTAGTTTGACTTCAAGACAAGTCCTTTTGACTTACCTATTTCCAGCATTAAAGTATACGCTTCCTCAGAGTTATTTCTGATTTGGCCATCAAGAACTGCTTCTTTGATGGCTGCTTTGATTTCACCTACCACTCTTGAGGGCTCTAAATCAAATGTCTCGATAATCGTCTCTCCTGAAACTGGTGGTTGAAAATTTCTTATATGATCCCTGGCTTCTACCTCTTTGATCTTCTCTTCGACATTTTTGAAATTTGATAAATATCTTCTCACACGATCCATGTTCTTAGAAGTCACATCCGCTCTGCATAGCGTCATTAAAGCGTCAATATCGTCTCCTGCCTCGTTCAATAATCTTCTAATAGCAGAGTCCGTGACTTTCTCATTTACCAATGCGATTGGTCTCAGATGGAGCTTTACCAACTTCTGAACAAACTTCATTTTCTCATTAAGAGGAAGCTTTAATTCTTTAAAAATCTTGGGGACCCAGCGCGCACCAAGATCTTCATGCCCATGAAATGTCCAACCTACTTTGTCATTGTATCGTTGTGTCGCAGGCTTGGCAATATCATGCAATATGGCCGACCATCTTAACCATAAGTCATTGGTATCTAAGCTAATATTGTCTAAAACCTGAAGTGTGTGGTAAAAATTATCTTTATGAGAGTTGCCTTTCACCTTTTTAACACCTTGGAGTTTTGCCATCACTGGGAAAATGATTTTTAGCAAGCCAGATGAGAATAACAGTTTAAATCCGTAAGAAGGAGTCTTTGACAGAATGATCTTGTTGAGTTCCTCGGTGATTCGCTCCTGAGAGATAATCTCGATTCGCTCCTTTTGAGTTGATATCGCTTCATAGGTAGCTGCATCAATATCAAATTCCAATTGAGATGCGAAGCGTATCGCTCTCATTATCCTAAGTGGATCATCGGAAAATGTCACTTCAGGGTCTAAAGGTGTTTTGATTAGTTTTTGCTCAAGATGTTCTATCCCACCAAAAGGGTCTATCAACTCACCGAATGTTGATTCATTGATGGAAATGGCTAATGCATTGATTGTAAAGTCTCGCCGATTTTGGTCGTCTTCCAAAGTACCATCTTCCACAATAGGATTTCGGGAGTCAGATCGATAGCTTTCCTTCCTCGCACCTACAAACTCTAAGTCAAAATCTCCAAAAGAAATAGCCGCAGTGCCAAAATTCTTATAAATAGCGAGTTTAGCGTCTTTTCCTAGTTCCTTTTTTATGGCTTCTGCTAGCGCTATCCCGCTTCCTAAGCAAACAAAATCAATATCCTTGGAGGCTCTTTTCAGCACCAAATCTCTCACATAGCCACCGACTATGTAGGTCTCCAAGTCTAACTGATCAGCTACTTCACCGACCCGATGAATAATAGATTCTAACTCAATCGGCTTCTTAATTACCTCATTAATATGCATTGCCGCAAAAATATACAATTACACTTGGGAGTATCCTAAACGACCGTATTAAAACCGTACGATCAAAACTGCTATTGTACCAACTAAATCCACAAAAAGTATCTGCATCTTGTTAGTTTTGTTGGAATTCCAAACTCAATCTATGAAAGCCTCTTCACTTGAAATAATCATTGAACTCACGAAGGAATTAAACTACCATTCTCATATCTACTACCAAGAAAACAGGTCTGAGATAACTGACTTTGAATTTGATCAAAAGCTTAAAAGACTTGAAGAACTTGAAAAAGCGAACCCTGAATTCGTTCAGATAGATTCACCATCGCACAGAGTAGGCGGAAGTATCACCAAAAGCTTTAATACAGTTTATCATAAGTACCCAATGCTCTCATTGGGAAATACATATTCTCAAGAGGACTTGGTGGAGTTCGACAATCGTGTGGCTAAGGGATTAGGTACAGATGACTATGAGTACTTCTGCGAACTTAAGTTTGATGGAGTGGCCATTAGCTTGACTTATGAAAACGGTCAATTGACACAAGCTGTGACCAGAGGGGATGGAGAAAAAGGAGATGATGTAACCAGTAATGCTAAGACGATTAGAACGCTTCCATTGCGTATCCAGTCAGAATCACCAGCTTCTTTCGAGGTTCGTGGAGAGGTCTTTATGCCAAAGAAAGAGTTCATAACACTCAATGAACTCAGAGCCCAGAATGAGGAAGCTCAGCTCGCCAACCCTCGAAATACGGCTTCTGGAACCCTTAAAATGCAAGACTCTTCGGTTGTAGCGAGTAGAAATCTCGACTGTCATTTATACGCGCTCTTGGGAAACCAAATAAAAGTAGATACTCATGAGCATTCTATTAAGAACTTAGAGAAATGGGGTTTTAATGTCTCTCAGACCTATAAGAAATGTGCTACAATAGAGGATGTGCTGACTTATATAGAAGAGTGGAAAACCAAGCGATTTGATCTTCCAGTAGAGACTGATGGAATTGTTATCAAAGTAAATAGCCATGACCAGCAGGAAGAGCTAGGGTTCACGGCAAAGAGTCCCAGATGGGCTATATCTTATAAATATAAGGCTGAAGCAGCTGAAACGACTCTTAATGGCATTTCTTACCAAGTGGGAAGAACAGGGTCGATTACACCAGTCGCCGAACTAGCTCCTGTTCTATTGGCTGGTACTACCGTAAAACGCGCCTCACTCCACAATGCAAACGAAATTGAACGGTTAGACATTAGGATTGGTGATTCCGTCTTTGTGGAGAAAGGCGGAGAAATTATCCCGAAAATTACTGGCGTAAATCTGGATAAAAGAACAATTGGAACGAATCCCACAACTTACATTACTCATTGCCCAGAATGTAATACCGAACTTATTCGTAAAGAAGGGGAAGCAAATCATTATTGCCCAAACGCCTCTTCATGTCCGCCGCAGGTAAGTGGTAGAATAGAGCACTTCATCTCTCGCAATGCCATGGATATAAGCTATCTAGGGCCTAAGACCATTGAGGGATTACTAGCATCTGGAATGATAAAAGACCTTGCGGATCTTTATACCTTGACCTTTGAGTCTTTGAATGGTCTGAGGTTCATAGATAAGGACGAAACGTCTGGTGAGTCTAAAACACGATCTATACAGGAAAAATCAGCTGAAAACATTATCAAAGCCATTGAGGAATCAAAATCCAAACCCTTTGAGAATGTGCTGTTTGGGTTGGGAATCAGATATGTGGGTCGGACAGTTTCGGAGAAGCTGGCAGAGCATTTTGGAAGTATAGAAGCATTACAAGTAGCGACAAAAGACGAGATCATTGCTGCAGATGAAATTGGAGAACGTATAGCAGAAAGTGTTGTAAGTTATTTCTCCGATTTGAACAATCGATCAATTATTGATCAACTTAAATCTGCGGGCCTAATCTTCAAAAAAGATAAACCTACTCCATCTAATGAAAAACAGATTTTTGCTGAAAAAACAGTGGTAGTATCAGGTGTTTTTCAGAATTTTGAAAGGGAAGGCTTAAAGACAATGATAAAAGCGATGGGTGGAAAAGTGGGATCCTCAATAACTGGCAAAACCGATTTTTTGATAGCAGGAGAAAATATGGGACCAGCCAAGCTCGAAAAGGCTCAAAAGTTAAAAACTGTGATTCTTTCAGAGGTAGCGTTCACTCAAATGATTCATGATAAATGATCAAATCGTCAATCATAAAGTGGAAGACAAGAAGGAATATCAAAAACAGATCTTCAGAAGCACCTATCAGTTTTGACAAGGCCAGCAAGGTTGCTTTGCTTTATTCGGATGATTTTAAGGATTCAAAAGGGATTATTAAATTGGTTGATGATCTGAAAGAATTGGGACTCCAAGTCAACAC
>CAYGPP010000057.1:0-21230 GCA_964351885.1 uncultured Marinoscillum sp. | reverse complement strand
CTGTTTTGATGCGCACTGTGTCTTGCGGAGAAGATACCCCAGGAACATCAGAATCAGCTCAGGAAAAAATAGTTGCCGCACTTACTTCTGGTACTTGGTCTATTGATGCAAGTGCTTCCAACGCATCAAATGTGACTGGCGAGCCTGACCTAAGTGGAACAACTGTAACCTTCTCTGGAACAGCTGCATCCATGTCGTTTACCATCGGAGGTGCTATTAATGAGTATGTCAAAAGTGGGACATTCAGTGTTGAGGAAGCAGGTAGTTTCACCGCTGCGAGCGCAGTA
This sequence comes from uncultured Marinoscillum sp., assembly GCA_964351885.1. Lineage (GTDB taxonomy): Bacteria > Bacteroidota > Bacteroidia > Cytophagales > Cyclobacteriaceae > Marinoscillum. Next base: position 20,943 of record CAYGPP010000057.1, on the reverse strand, counting down.
GCCGGAACAGATCGTTCTGCTTCCATTACTAGTATTGCGGTTAATGCTGACAATACTGAGTTTATGGTTGTACTGGAAGTTTCAGAAGCCTCAGCGCGAGTCGGAGGTTTAGGCACATATACTTTAGTTTTCACTAAAGCTTAAGATTATTTCTTCATACTTTTAATAAAAACGATAGTCTATGGCTATCGTTTTTTTTTGACCTTCATTTATATTCCTCGCACGCATTGCACTTCTATGATCCTAATTTTATTCGAATGCAGGTGATCAAATAAAGTATTTTTCAGGATCAAAGACTTTACTCTATTGATTAGATTAGTTTTTATAAATGGTTACACGAGCCAATTAGTTCCCAAAATATTTAATACCTAAGTCAAGACTCTACAGAAATTTGGAAGATGATTCCGCAACTGATGCAGACCTTGGCATTTACTGTATGTGATATAAAGGTTTGTGGTAATGGGAGTATTCAGACACACCTTGAATGAGCAAACAGAAATGACTAAACAGTCTTTCTTCAAATAATTGAGGGTCTATAGCTACACACTTTTAATGATATCATCAAACGATAGGTCATATTCTTCCCCATATAAGAGTTCATATTCTTTTTTGAAAGCTTCATAAGACTTTTTGGCTAATGAGAATCGCTTTCGTGAATTAAAATATTTTACCTGAATAAATAAGGCATCTTGATTGATGATGTCATGCTTAAATATCCCATCTGCAATCTCATGTTGCATATCATCATCGACAGATCTTTTCTTACTATGTCTAATTAGATAATCTACGATCTTGTTTGAAAAATCAGCCTTGAATGGATCTATCCAATCTAGCTCGAAAGAAGTTAGGATATTACCCCGTTTGATTAACGCAATGAGCGAAGGGCTAATCTCTCTATCTGATTCAATGCATGTAAGCAGGTGGCGATAATCAAAGAATACCTCACTTCCCAGTTCAATAATCCATTTGTCGCTTGTGTTTTTGATTTCGATTGACCCAACTGATTGTAGGATATCTCTGAGTTTCTTTATGTTGACATTACGATTATTTCGTGCACTGCTTTGAGATTTGTCACCCCATAGAGATTCCCATATGAAATTACTTGGCACCCCTTTTCCATTGTTGCTAGAGTATAGCAGCAGCATGGTCAATAGCGTTCTAATTGTGCTGCTAAATTTCCCACTTATCTCATTTCCATCTTTATCTAAAACTTGAAAACCGCCTAAGAACAGAATCGCACTTTTCTTAGCTACCGACTTGTCTTCATGCTGAGATAGGTCATTGGTTTTTTCGAGAATAGTAATTGCGGGTTTATTATCAACCAGATCTTTTTCAACGTTTTTGGTGACCTTTTTTCTTTTTCTAAGTATTCCTCCCGTTAAAATGATCATTACTAAAATCAAAAGTGCAATTTGGGAGTAATTATTAGGCTTACTCTGTGTTACCTCAGAAGCGTAGATAGGTGGAAAATTGAGAGAGTGGAAAGTAGTTTGAAACTGATTATCAGTCATTTTTACGATCACTGCTATCAACTCGTTGCTTTTCTTGGATCTGAATAAGTCCACATACGAGTTGATGTCTAGAAAATCTATTTCTATCGAGTCCCCAAGGACTTTCTTTTCTGAGGAATAGAGGTCATAACCCTCGAGAATAGCTTTCGAATTGAATTTGGCTCTTGGATAGCGGAGAATATAAAAAATACTATCAGAATCATTAAAAACCATTGAGTTTGAAAACACATTTCCCCCAGACTCCTCTTCTTTAATCCATACCGTTGTGGAAGAGAAATCCGACTGATCTATTTTAAAGAGTTGATGAAAGGCTTTAGCTCCGTATTCTTGACTACCATTTTTACTTCCATAGCCGCCTAGTATATACAGATCACCTTTACCCGTCTGACCTAGAGCCGCTAAGTATCTTGGCTCTATATTGGTCATGATCTTTTTTTCCCATTTCCCGTCGAACTTCAATAGCTCATTACTGTAGTTGTAATGTCCATATCCGCCAAAGAAGAGATTGTCTCCCGCTTTAGTAATAGTCTTATTGGCATGCCAATGAGACGTAGGCACAGAGAAGGTGGAGTTAATTTCATAGAACGACTTGGTTGCAAGATCAAATCGGTTAATCTTCAAAGAGTCCAAATCATAACAGACAATCTCATTTTTCTCCTTAGAATAAAGACTTGCCTGGTTTATAGGTAAGGCTACTTGCCGTCCCAACGTGTCAGTAGTTAAATCATGTGTAATAAGATTATATGTTATGAGTGAATTAGCGGTGAGAAGGTAAGCTCTTTCCTCTCCATCAAAAACTATTTGAGGTCTTTGCGTTGTACTGATTGTAATATCCTGAGTCCACTTGATATGTCTAGCCACCATCCAAATAGGATTTTCCGCTACAGCTTCGAATTGTCCGATTTCATCATATGTGCTAGACTCTAGATATCGAGTCAACGGCCAATTTCGAATTACTTGCTCCTCTGACTTAAAAACCACTTCTTTAAGACTCATGGGAGGGACGTCACTGGTGGTGTATTGACCGAGTGTGTTTTTTCCGAAAACTACGTTGACGTCATTCATCTTGAATTCCAAAGATTTGGTTTTTTTGATTCCATCAATCTCAAGAGATATATAATTGTCTTTCGCAGATACAATTAGATTGCAATTAGTCCATTTACTCTCTAACATACCTATTTCGTCGAATGAGAACGATACGGCTGTTAGGGAATCACCAAGTATTAGATTCAAATCATCAAACTTAGAATTGTATGGACTTGAAACAAGATCAATGTTGTGTTCATCACTACTGAAGATTCTGAACACATGGCCATATGCCTGAAATTCTCTCCACATTGCAAACGAGAAGTTCATTTCAAAATAGCCATTAGTTTCTATTGGCTCAGTTGGTGTGAAATTGATACCCGTCCTCAGGTCCTTAATTTGCTCGTAAGAGTTGAATTTCAGACCACCCTCCAGCTCACCAGCATTTAGAACTGAGGTGATAGATACTCCCAATGTCATTAAAACAATTACGTGCTTAAGGTTTTGAACCATACTTCGATTTAAGGTATTGAAAGTAGAATACTTTTTTAGATGGAGTAGGCTTGAAACACTCGTTTTGATAAACACAAAATTGATTTGTGTATGGCATACAACCTCTCCAATTAAGTATTTCTTTAATTACATAGTTAATTGATTAGACTCAATTCCTGCAAGTTATTATCCAAATTTTGGCTTCTTTGTTAGTTTTCGAAAGCTTCGATAGAAGTGTTCAGGATTTTTCAATTCTATCCAAAGTTAAAGTAACACTTGAGTGGTTAAAAGGATATTAATATCTACTTAAACAGAAATTCCTTTTTTCTATGATTTACGCATTTTGTATTTACTTAATCAAAACTCGTCGAATATATGACGCGCACTCGAATCATGAATTTTTTATAAAACATGAACTGAAGAAGACGATTCAAATGATTAGTAGTAAATAAGGAGAAGATTCCTTCTGGTTAATTTAAAGTTAAGCGTTTATTAACCACCCATCAATAATTTGTACTCTAATATTTTAAAAGAAAAATAATGACCAACTCCGTTTGAGTTATCGCACTGTGATTGGTTAAAATTTAAATGATAGTATGAAAAAGGTATTCTTTCTAATTGTATTGGTTATAAACCTAGCAACTTTAAGTTGTGATAATTCCAAGGAAGGGGCAAGTCAAATAGAACCGAGTAATGAGTCTCCTGTAGATTGGGTAAATCCTTACATTGGTAATATAAGTCATCTTCTCGTCCCAACTTTTCCGACCATTCATTTACCAAATAGTATGTTGAGAGTATACCCTGAAAGGGGAGATTATACTTCTGATCGTTTAAATGGCTTGCCGCTTGCAGTGACAAGTCATAGAGGGGCATCAGCGTTTAATTTGAGCCCTTTTCAGGGTGAAAGAAGTACTGTTAAGCCTATTATAAGTTACAGCTACGACCAAGAGAATATTAAACCTTATACATATAGTGTCTTTCTAGATGAAGACTTGGTGGCTGTAGACTATGCACTGTCACATCAATCTGCTATGTATTCCTTTAAGTTTGATAAAGATGAACCTGTCTCATTGATCCTTAATTCTAGAAACGGAGTAGTTAAGTGGGATGGTGAAGCATTTTCGGGATATCAATTGATCGAGAATGATACTAAGATTTATTTATACCTCAAGCCCATCCAAAAGCCCGAAAGAGTACAAGCTCTCGTCAAAGGTCAGCTTATCGATCAGCTTGAAGCTTCGGGTCGAGATGCTTGTCTGGTCCTAGATTTTGGTAAGAATGTTTCTGATTTATCTGTGAAGTATGGTATTTCATTTATTGATGTTAAGCAGGCGAAGAAAAATATGAAACGTGAAGTCTCTGACCTTAGTTTGAAAGAAATTCAAAACAGAGGAAAGAAAAAATGGAATGAGACTTTAGGTAAGATTCAAGTAAGCGGGAATGTTGAAAATGAAATAACAGTTTTTTATACGTCTCTTTATCGTGCATTCGAACGACCAGTATGTCTATCAGAAGATGGTCGCTACTACAGTGCCTTTGATGGCGAAATACATGAAGACAATGGTCGTCCGTTTTACACTGATGATTGGATATGGGATTCTTACCGTGCGCATCACCCACTTAATGTTTTGATTGACTCAAAGAAAGAAGAAGATATTCTGAATTCGTTTGTAATCATGGCTGAGCAGATGGATAACATGTGGATGCCTACATTTCCAGAGGTCAGCGGAGATAGCCGGAGAATGAATTCTAATCACGCGGTTGCCTCGATAATAGATGCATACCGAAAAGGGTTAAGGAATTTTGATTTAGAGAAAGCATTTCTGGCTTCTAAGGGAGCTATTACAGAGAAGACCTTGGCTCCATGGTCAGGAATGGCTGCAGGGGAATTAGACGATTTCTACAAAATGCATGGATACTTCCCTGCATTAAAGGAAGGACAAGAAGAAACAGCCCCAGAAGTTCACTCTTTTGAAAGCAGGCAGCCCGTAGCTGTTACATTAGGTACTTCTTACGATGAATGGTGCCTCGCACAGATAGCCAAAGAACTTGGTAAAGAAGAAGACTACAAGAAGCATTTAAAGAACGCTTACAACTACCGAAACCTATATCATTCAAAAAATCAGTTCTTTCATCCAAAAGATAATGAAGGCAACTTCATTGACCCATTTGATTATAAGTATGATGGGGGAATGGGAGCTAGGAAATTTTATGGAGAGAATAACGGTTGGATTTATCGCTGGGATGTACAACATAACGTAAGCGACCTAATTGACTTGATGGGTGGGGGGGAGCGTTTTGTTGATAATCTAAATCAAACTTTCGTAGAGCCATTAGGTAAGAGCAAGTATGCATTTTATGCTCAATTACCTGACCACACGGGTAATGTTGGTCAGTTTTCAATGGCTAATGAACCGTCGTTGCATATTCCTTATTTGTACAACTATGCCGGTCAGCCATGGAAAACTCAGAAGAGAATCCGCACGCTACTTGATCAGTGGTTTAGAAACGATCTAATGGGAGTGCCCGGTGATGAAGATGGTGGAGGGATGACCTCATTTGTTGTCTTTTCGCAGCTAGGCTTCTATCCAGTTACACCAGGTATACCTATGTACAATATCGGGTCACCAATGTTTGAAAAAGCTACGGTCAATCTGCCAAATGGGGAGAAGTTCACCATTACAGTTGATAACTATGACCCAAAGAATAAATACATCCAATCAGCCACACTCAATGGTATAACATTAGATAAGCCATGGTTTATGCACGATGAAATTAAAAATGGAGGTGAGCTTATAGTAGTTATGGGACCAAAAGCTAATTTCCAATGGGGGGCTAAGCAAGCTCCACCGTCAGGAATATCACCAGAGGAATACAAAAATCTCGGTATCTAGTTGAACGAATTGATCATTATCTAAACCTTACAACAGCAGATGAAAAACTATAAGCCACTCAGAAATTTTGTCACTTGTGTATTCGTTCTAGCCCTGTTTCTAGTAGTTGTGAAAAGTGAAGCGCAATCGACTAAGCATACCACTTCTCCTAAATTCACTTCTTACAAAGGACTGGTGATGGCAGGCTATCAAGGTTGGTTTAGAGCTCCTGATGATGGATCTGATAGAGGCTGGGGGCACTATGGACGTGGCGATAAGTTTGATCAGAAGAACAATACTATCGATTTTTGGCCAGATGTGTCAGGATATGATAAGACTTACGAAACACCGTTTAAAAATAGTGACGGCTCATCTGCCAGAGTGTTTAGTTCTTATGATAAAAGTACAATTGATTTGCATTTCAAGTGGATGAGAGATTATGATGTGGATGGTGTCTTTATGCAACGATTTTTTGGAGTAGCTAGAGGCCATAAGGAAAAAAAACGAGGAGCAGATGTAATTCTCTCGAATGCGATAAAGGCTGCGGAGACAAACGGTCGAGCAATATCTGTAATGTATGACTTATCTGGTTTGAAAGCCGATGGAGAGGATTGCTCTTCGGTAATTGAAGACTGGAAGCGACTTGTGGATGAATTTAAAGTAACTCAGAGCAGTAACTACCTTCATCATAACAATAAGCCTTTGGTAGCCATTTGGGGACTTGGATTTCCAGACCGCTCGTATGATATTCGAAATATTGGTATTAATCGATTGATCGATTTTTTAAAGAACGACCCAGTATACGGAGGCTGTGCTATCATGCTAGGCGTGCCTACTTATTTCCGGGAATTAGATAAGGATTGTCTTCCAGACCCTTATTTGCATACCCTTATAGAATCAGCAGATATCGTTTTGCCTTGGATGGTTCAGCGGTTTACTCCGCTTCTTCATCAAGATGAACTCAGATACAGGGATCACGTGATGGCTGATATCAAATGGACTAAAGAACACGGTGTAGATTATGTGCCTTTGGTATATCCAGGCTTTAGCTGGCACAACCTGTCCAAGAGTAATCCTGGATTGGCACGGCATACAGCATATGGAGCTATCCCGCGAGTTGGAGGAAAGTTTTATTGGGATCTAATGTACAATGCAATCAATGCAGGAGCAGAGATGATTTATGTAGCCATGTTTGATGAAATTGATGAAGGAACAGCCATTATACCAGTTCGTGATAATCCACCAAATGGAAAGGATGCAGAGTTCGTGTCTAATGATGGAGTAGCACCGGATCACTATTTAAAACTTACCGGACTAGGAGCCAAAATGCTGAGAAAAGAGATTCCGCTACAGTCTGAGATGCCAGTTGAGTAGAACAATAACGTCTCACTTTTTCACTAGCAAGCCTATGAGAAACCTTTTCGTTTTTAGTGTTTTAGTCTTTATCATGGCTTGTAGTGGCAGGAATGAAATGGAGAAGAAACCCAACATTCTTATCCTCTTCTCAGACCAACACAACAAAAAAGTAATGGGCTATGAGGGTCATTCAGATGCTATTACGCCGAACTTAAATAGGCTGGCATCAGAATCATTCGTTTTTGACCGAGCATACTGTACCACAGGAATATGTGCTCCTTCTCGATCCTCACTAATGACAGGAATCTATCCTCGTACTTTAGGTATTTTGTCCAATAATGAACGAACCAATGTGATGAAGGAAGTTCAGTCTATGTCCACTATGTTGAAAAATGTGGGTTATAAAACATACGCTTTTGGAAAACGTCATACTGCGCTGGGCGTGGACGCTGGTTGGGATATAAATAAAAGTCATTTATGTGGAGAGAGTCCAGATGATAATTATGTTACTTGGATAGAGAGTCAAGGTTATGGGGAGGAATTTTTTCTCGATTGGAGCGCTGAGTTTGGAAAAGGATCTCCATGTTCTGAATACTCCAAAAAATCTCAGAAGACAGCAGATTTAGGCACAAGATTATCAGCTCTCCCAGAGGGGTACACTATGGAAGCTTATACTGCTAAAAATACTATAGAGGTTATTAATGCACATCAGAATAGCGATCAGCCATTTCTCATTTGGGCGAATTTCTACAGGCCTCATCAACCTTACACACCATTAGAAAAATATATGTCTATGTATGATGTGTCTGAATGGGGAGAGGGTACGTTCGCAGAAAGTGGTATAAAGAAACCGGAGACGTTTCACGAACCTATAGAAAACCTACCGCCTTTTTTGCAGGCACAGCGAAGAGGAGGTAACAAGGTTTGGAATATGGACAAGGCTTTCGGCGATGAGCAACTTTGGAGAAACTATATAGGCGCGTACTATGCCTTGATTTCTGAAGTAGATTATCATGTAGGTCAGATCGTTAAAGAGCTTGAAAATACTGGACTTAAAAAGGAGACGATAATTATCTACACCTCTGATCATGGAGACTTTGTCGGTAGCCATGGAATGGTCGAGAAAGCAGCTATGGGTCATAATGTCTATGAGGATATTTTGCAGATTCCACTGATAATCCATTATCCCGGTCAAGACGAGGGTCAGGTCAGATATGATTTGGTAAGTCAAGTGGATATTTTGCCCACGATCTTGGATATTATTGGAGTAGAGAAACCAGAACTTACTCATCCAATTCAGGGAATCTCTCTTCATGCTGCCATGAAAGAAAACAGTGGACTTAATAGAGATTTTATTGTCTCCGAAAGCTGGTCTCAGGCTACCATAATTACACAAGACAATAAACTTGGGATTATGCTTGATCCAACCGATCGGATGAAGCAGTTCGACTACCGATCTTTTGGGGATATGTTTTTTGATCGCAAAGATGATCCATCAGAGATAGATAATTTGATTAACGATTCAAGATATGAATCCATGATCGATGAATTAAGAAAAAATTACCAACAGTTTGAGCAACAAGTGCCAGATACTGGAAAACGTCAGGCGATTGCTCAGCATCGAGGTGATTGAATTTTTAAAAAAGACTTGATTTTAACATAGACAACAAACACTAGATATGGCAGGAGGTGCATCATTACAAAACACATCAGTTCAAGCAGAGGAGACAACTAGTAAAAAAAGTGCTTTCATAGTCCTTACGCTACTTTTTTTCATGTGGGGATTTCTCACGTGTCTGAACGATATACTGATACCCTATTTAAGGGATGTGTTCCAGCTCAATTATCTACAAGCTATGCTAATCCAATTTGCCTTCTTTGGAGCATACTTTGTCGGCTCATTGATTTATTTCATAGTATCCACTACTTATGGCGACCCTATTTCTAAGATTGGATATAAAAATGGAATCATTGCCGGATTGGTTGTTTCAGCTATGGGTTGCGGTTTATTTATCCCAGCAGCAGAGTTTTTGATCTACGGTTTCTTCTTGGCAGCACTTTTCTGTCTAGGTCTAGGTCTAACTATTCTACAGATAGCAGCCAATCCCTATGTGGCTATTTTAGGTAGTAGAGAAACAGCATCGAGTCGGCTCAATCTAGCGCAAGGTTTCAATGCTTTTGGTACTACCATAGCTCCTGTATTGGGAGGTTATTTGATATTTAAATTTTTCGCAGGGGATCATGTAATAGGAGCAGATGCGGTCAAGATTCCATACATGGGTCTTGCAATATTGTTTTTAGTGTTGGCTGGAGTTGTTAAGCTCATCAAACTACCAAAATTCACAGAGTCTGGTGAGGTAGAAAAAAGTGCTGGGGCTCTGAAGTACAGGCATCTCGTACTTGGCATGGTTGCCATATTCATGTACGTCGGGGGAGAGGTTTCTATTGGAAGCTTATTAGTAAGCTTCTTTGGAATTCCTTCAATTGCGGGGTTGGAAGAAGCTGATGCAAGTTCGTTTCTGTCTTTTTATTGGGGAGGGGCGATGATCGGCCGGTTTCTTGGAGCAATATCTCTGAGTGAAATGCAGCAGTCGAAAAAACTAGGAGCTATGGCGCTAGCAGCTATTGTGGCTTTCGGGATCATCTATGGTGTTGTATATCTTAACTCAGGTATACATTTCGCTGAAGTCTTACCATTTTTAGGGTTTATTGTACTTAATCTAATTGCATTTCAGTTGGGCAAATCTAACGCAGGAAGGACATTGGCTATTTTCTCAGTGGTTGTCATCATTCTTTTATCCGTCGTTGTTTTCACAGACGGATATGTGGCTTTTTGGGCAGTGATTGCTATCGGTCTTTTTAACTCTATTATGTGGTCCAATATCTTCACATTGGCTATTGATGGATTAGGAAAATTTACCAGTCAGGGATCTTCTCTGTTGGTGATGGCAATACTTGGGGGCGCACTTGTTCCATTGGCTCAAGGTGCCATGGCTGATTGGGCAGGGGTTCAAGCATCTTTTGCTCTTCCGATTATTTGCTATGCTTACCTGCTAACATATGGTCTATTTGGACATAAGCCTAAGCAGATTGATTGATCATTTTTTATTCAAATAAACTCAACAATATGAGATTCTTATTTTTAATTCTTTTGGGCTGTGTGATACTGTCTTGCCAGACCCAACCCTTACTGACAAATTCTGAAAGCGAAAATAACCAATCGACTTACAGTATTCAGAAATTTGGAGTACTGCCAGAGAACAGTCCTGAGGAGAATAAAAAGAAATTACAAAAAGCCATTGACTGGGCATCTACTACAGGAGCAGCACTGTGGGTAGAGCCTTCGGATACGCCTTATCCAGTGGCAGGTGGGATCATCCTGAAGAAGAATGTCTCGTTAATTGGTGTGCATGGGCCTACTCCAAGAGGTACGATTCATCCAAAAAAGAAAGTGCCAGTAGGCAGCGTTTTTGAAATCACCGATGAGAAAAATGCGTTCATCACTGTGCAATCTAGTACGCAGATCAAGGGCATTCAGTTTTGGTATTCCAACCAAACGATCAGAGACCCGAAAGCGATCATCGAATACGAGCCAACTATTAAGGTCGATGATCAGAATAAAACGCAAGGTGTGTACCTCTCTTGTCTCTCTTTTTATGGAGAGTATGTTGCTTTCGATTTCATAGCCAATGCGGAAAATCCATGTGAGTTGATGACATTCGAGCATTGCTACGGTTACCCGCTAAGTGGAGAGTTTATTAAAATGGATTATGTGTATGATGTTCCTAGAATCATGCATTGCCACATCAATCCAGGCTCGCAACGTGGACTTGGAGGCCAGTACAGCAAGGAGGTCGTAGATGCTGTTATCAAAAAGAAAACGTACGCTTACTCGATGAATCATACGGACAATGCTCAGCTCATTGATATTTTTACTTTCGGTACTTACGGCGGCATTCTACTAGGAGAAGAATCTTATGGTCAGTTGACAAACTTCAATTTCGACTGTGTGGCTGTTGGTATATTGAAGCAAGGGAGTAATACTAAAAATCGAAACTGGCAGATCGCTCAAGGTTCTATCATCGCCAATACTGGAGAAGCCTTGGAAAATATTCATCCTATCATTATTGAAGGGCAGGGTCATACATCACTGAGTAATGTGGAGGCCTTTTCTGGAGGGAATGCCGCACTATCAACCGTTACTGAGAATATGTCACAAGATTTTTTACTTGTAAGGGGAGATAAGAAATTGACTGTTTCGGTTTGGGGAAGTAGAATGAGAAACTATCAAAGCGATAATCCGCTGACGCTCCAAAACGATAAGGCAATTGTCCAATTTTCTGGTTGTTTTGATAAGGATGAAAAGCTCTATAATAAAGTTTTCCAATAGTGGATCAAGGGCCTTAGGTAATTACCAATCGAGTTAGAGAAATCAAAATCAGAGAAATATGAAGGCAAAGAGACTATCCATGTTACTCGTGCTTGTAGTTCATTTTGCTACCGGCCAACAAGTTCAAAATGGGAGTGCCATTGCTGGATCTTTGGTCGATTATGTAAACCCATTGATGGGAACCGACAGTGAGTTCTCTCTCTCCAATGGCAATACCTATCCGGCAATTGCTACTCCATGGGGAATGAATTTTTGGACACCAATGACCGCTCCTATGGGCGATGGTTGGACGTATAAATATGACGATCACAAAATCCGAGGAATCAAACAGACCCATCAACCTAGCCCTTGGATCAATGACTATGCAGCTTTTTCCTTGATGGCAGTCACCGGAGATTTGAAGTACCACGAAGAGGAAAGAGCCTCTTGGTTTTCTCATAAAGCGGAGGTCGTAAAACCTCATTACTATCAAGTCTATTTGGCCGATTATGATGTTAAGGTTGAGACTTCTCCTACAGATCGTGCAGCTCACTTTCGCTTTACTTTCCCAGCATCTGATTCTTCTTACATCTTACTGGATGGCTTTTTCAAAGGGTCTCGTGTCAAGATTATTCCAGAAAAACGGCAAATCATCGGTTACTGTCGCAACAACACTGGAGGAGTGCCTGATAATTTTCACAACTACTTCGTGGCTGAGTTTGACAAGGATTTTGAAATCAATCACATATGGGAGGATGACTGGCAATTGCAGCCTATGTCTACTGAGAGTAAAGGTGAGCATGTGGGAGCGATAGTCGGTTTCAAAACAAACAGAGGAGAGCAAGTTCACGTCAAGGTAGCTTCATCATTTATCAGTCCAGAGCAAGCTCAGCTCAATCTCTCAAGAGAGATAGGTGGTGACTCTTTTGAAACAACTAAAGCGAAAGCAAAAAACGCTTGGGAAAAAGAACTATCTCGGATAGTAATAGAAGATACGGATACCGACCAAATGAGGACTTTCTATTCGTGCCTTTACAGATTGCTCCTGTTCCCAAGACAATTTCACGAAATCAATGCAAAGGGCGAGATTGTGCACTACAGTCCATACAATGGAAAAGTATTGCCAGGTTACATGTTTACTGACAATGGCTTTTGGGATACCTTTCGGGCGGTTTTTCCATTCTTTAACTTAATGTATCAAGATCTTACCAGCCAAATAATGGAAGGTCTAGCGAACACTTATGAAGAGTCGGGTTGGTTGCCGGAATGGGCAAGTCCCGGTCACAGAGATTGTATGATCGGTTCTAATTCTGCCCCGATTATAGTTGATGCTTACCTCAAGGGAAATGTGCCAGAAAAAGATGTCGAAGTGCTATGGGAGGCACTTTTGAAAAATGGCAACATAGAGGAGAGTAGACCACACAGATCAGTAGGACGTGAAGGTATAGATTACTACAATATGCTGGGATATGTTCCGTATGATGTTAATATTCGAGAGAATACAGCCAGAACTTTGGAGTACGCTTTCGCTGACTTTGCATTAGCGAAGATGGCCGAAGAACGTGGTGAAAAAAAGTCGGCAAGACGCTTCTACAATCAGTCTCAGAATTACAAAAATGTATTTGACCCATCAATCAATTTAATGCGGGGTAAAAATGCGAATGGCACATTCCAGTCACCTTTCAATCCGTTGAAATGGGGTGATGCCTTCACGGAGGGCAACAGCTTGCATTACACCTGGTCTGTATTTCATGATATCCAAGGGCTTATTGACCTCATGGATGGTAATGATGAGTTTATAAATCAACTTGATGGAGTCTTCACTATGCCCCCAGATTTCGATGCTTCTTACTACGGGCAGGTCATACATGAAATACGGGAAATGCAGATCGTCAATATGGGCAACTATGCTCATGGGAATCAGCCCATACAACACATGATTTACCTATATAACTATGCTGGACAACCTTATAAAGCACAAGAGAAAGTACGTGACGTGCTGACCAAACTATACAGTGCTACTCCAGATGGATATTGTGGAGATGAAGACAATGGTCAAACCTCCGCTTGGTATGTTTTCAGTGCCTTGGGTTTTTATCCTGTGACTCCAGTGAGTAATCAATATGTATTAGGAAGCCCGCTTTTTGATAAGGCGACCTTGTGTTTGGAAAACGGAAATCGATTTGAGATATCAGCAGACAAGAACCTCAATGCAAATCCATATATCAATTCGGCTCAGCTTAATGGCAAAACATATCCATTTAATTACATTCAGTTTGAAGACCTACTAAAGGGCGGAAAGCTGAGGTTTGAGATGTCTGGCCAGCCCAATAAACAGAGAGGCACCGATCCGTCCAGTTATCCTTTTTCAATGAGTAACAATGATCAAAAATAGACGATGAGTAGCAGGTTGTTCATGGCATCTTTGGCAGCATCATTAGCTGGATTTCTATTCGGCTTTGATATGGTAGTGATCTCCGGAGCTAACCTCCCGCTCAAAGAGCTATGGCAGACTTCAGATTGGTTTCATGGGATGTTCATTATGTCCATGGCACTATGGGGGACTGTTTTAGGAGCCCTTCTCGCTAGCATTCCGACAGATAGGTATGGTCGGAAGAATACATTAATTGGCATAGGGATTCTTTATTTCGTTTCTGCAATGGGCTCAGCATTGGCCAATGATCCTTACTGGTTTTCATTTTTCAGATTTATAGGCGGAATAGGAGTGGGCATTTCTTCAATAGCAGTACCAATTTATATTTCAGAAATATCCTCTGCAGAAAATAGAGGCCGACTTGGTATTTTATATCAGTTCAATATTGTACTCGGTATCCTCATTGCCTATATCTCCAATTATGCATTAGATGATTTTGGAGGTGACAATTCGTGGCGTTGGATGCTTGGCGTAGAGGCTCTTCCAGCTTTTATTTATACAGCGCTAGTTTTGGGTATTCCTCAAAGCCCGGTATGGGTACTCTTACGTGAAAAGGATGAGCCCAAAGCCAAAGCCATACTTACCAAATTGTATGATAGTGCTGAGGCGGATAGGATCGTTCAGGCTCATCATGTCAGTCCTAAAGCTCAATCAAAAAGTGGAAAAGGACTGTTTGTGAAGAAATATAAGAGGCCAATTGTCTTGGCGTTTCTCATAGCATTATTCAATCAAATATCAGGGATCAATGTGGTGCTTTACTACGCACCAGAGATTTTGCAGAAGGTAGGTTTTGGCTCTTCAGATTCGCTGCTGAGTTCTATTTTGATCGGGATAGTCAATATCGTTGCGACGTTAGCGGGTATGGCGCTTATTGATCGAGCAGGACGAAAGCAGCTTATGTATATCGGTTCCGTGGGCTATATTGTAAGTCTTTTTGCCATTGCTTATGGTTTATTCGCTGGGGCTGCGCCTTCCTTTACTCTTGTATTCATACTTGTATTTATTGCTTCGCACGGCATAGGTCAGGGATCTGTAATATGGATTTTTATCTCTGAGATTTTCCCAGATGATGTCAGGGCGGCAGGGCAGGCCTTTGGTAGCGGTACGCACTGGGTCTTTGCTGCTTTGCTCACACTATTTGGCTCTGTGTTAATCAACTCATTCGCACCTTGGGTGATTTTCGTTTTGTTTGGGTGCTTTATGATCCTTCAACTATTATACACGCATAAACTGATGCCTGAGACCAAGGGTAAAACACTCGAGCAAATAGAAGAAGAACTGATACCCTAAAACCAATTATATTTTTAAACTAAAATTCATGAAACGACATATTATCAATTTGCTATTGCTGCTTCTTTCGTTAGCTCTTCAAGCTCAGAACTGGACCGACCTTTTCAACGGAAAGGACATTAAAAATTGGGTGTCACAGGGAGGAAAGGCGACGTTTGAAGTTGTAAATGGAGAAATCATCGGGACTGCTAAATCTGGAACACCCAATACTTTTCTCTGCACCAAGAACACCTACTCAGATTTTATTTTGGAACTGGAGGTAATGCTTCCGACTAGATTGAATTCTGGAGTGCAATTCAGAAGTAACCTGAGACCTCAGGACGGTAAAGTGTTTGGATATCAATGTGAAGTAGATCCATCTGACAGAAGCTGGACTGGCGGTATCTATGACGAGAGCAGAAGAGCTTGGCTCTACCCATTATCACGAAATGAGAATGCGCAAAGCGCTTTCCGTTTGGCCGAATGGAATAAGGTAAGAATTGAATGCCTTGGGAATGAAATCAATACCTACATCAACGGTGTTCATGCCGCAAGACTCGTGGATGACATGACTGAAGAAGGCTTCATAGGTTTGCAAGTACATTCCATTGGTGATGCTGCGCAAGAAGGATCGATCATTAAATGGAGAAATATCCGCATTGCTACCGAGGAAGTTGCTAAGTACAAAAACAACCCTGATCCCCAAGTTACTGAGGTAAGCCTTCTTAAGAATAACTTAACCTCATGGGAGAAGGATCACGGATTTAGACTGCTTTGGGATGGTGAAACGAGCAATGGCTGGAGAGGAGCTAAGCTAGACGAATTTCCAGCATCAGGTTGGAGAATTCAAGACGGAGAGCTTACTATACTTGCCACGAACGGAGGAGAGTCAACAGGCCCTGGAGATATTGTGACGACTAAAAGGTATGGTGACTTTGAACTGGAACTGCAATTCAAAATAACCAAAGGAGCCAATAGCGGAATCAAGTATCTGGTAGATCCTACGCTAAATAAGGGTGCAGGATCGGCCATTGGTTGTGAGTTTCAAATACTAGATGATGCGAATCACCCAGATGCCAAGATGGGTGTAGAAGGCAACCGTACAGTTGGTTCACTTTATGACCTGATTACAGCTGGAAACCTTAGTAGGCCAAATACATCAAATAAGACTTTCAAGGGTATTGGCAAATGGAACACTGCGAGAATAGTTTCCAAAGATAGAAAAGTAGAGCATTGGCTCAATAATGAAAAGGTCGTTGAGTACGACCGCTATTCTCAAATGTTTGAAGCATTGGTTAATTATAGCAAATATCGCCAATGGAAGGATTTTGGAAGATGGCCAGAGGGAAGCATTCTTTTGCAGGATCATGGCGATGAAGTATCATTTCACAGTATTAAAATAAGAGAATTTTAAAAGAAGGAACTTATGAGCACAAGAAGGGATTTTATCAAGAAAACCACATTAGCATCAGCGGGAGTTGCGACTGCATTATCCTTAAAGGCGAGTAGTTATAATAGTATAATTGGAGCAAATGACCGGATAAATGTAGCATTCATGGGGCTGGGAAGAAGGGTAGGGGCTTATTACCCATGTCTGAGTACAGAGTTTAACAGCAAGCTGCTTTACCTCTGTGACGTCAAGAAAAGCCAGATAGACAAGGCTCAAGAAAACTTGAAATCTATCATAGACTATATCCCAAAAACCACAGATGATATCAGGACGGTATTAGATGATAAGCAAGTAGATGTAGTCTTCAATGCTACGCCTGACCATTGGCATGCGCCGGGTGCTATCATGGCTATGGATGCTGGTAAGCACGTTTATCTGGAAAAGCCATGTGCGCACAATCCCAATGAAGCCGAGGTGATGGTAGCCAAGCAGAAGAGTAGCGGAAAATTGGTGCAAATGGGTAACCAACAGCGCTCCGCGGATCATACCATTGAAATCATTAAGGATATTCATGAAGGAGTTATTGGTAGACCCTATAAGGCGATTGCTTTTTATTCGAATCAGCGCGGTAGTGTGCCAAAGCAGGTAAGGCAAGCTCCACCAAGCGATTTGAATTGGGACTTATTTCAAGGGCCAGCTCCACGACAAGATTATTATCATGACATTTGGAACTATAACTGGCACTGGTATGGATGGAAGTGGGGAACTGCCGAGACAGGCAATAATGCAATCCATGAACTGGATATCGCCAGATGGGCATTGCAGGTTGATTATCCGAATCAAGTCTACGTAGATGCAAGCAAGCAGCATTTCCAAGATGATGGATGGGAGATGTACGACACTATGTATGCTACCTACAAGTATGATCAAGAAAAAACCATCATTTGGGATGGAAAAAGCAGAAATGCCTACTCCACATACGGTGCAGATAGAGGTACATTGATATATGGTACCGAGGGTAGTGTTTTTGTGAATCGTGGAGTTTATAGACTATATGATCGTGCAGGTAAACTTATTAAGGACAGCGGCGAGGATACTGGAGAAAGCGGCACGGCACTCGGTGGAGGTGGCTCTATTTCCACGAAACATGTCAACAATTTTTTCGAAACCATCAGAGGAAAAGGAAAATTGAATGCGCCAATAGCGGATGGAGCTATCAGCAATCACCTCGCGCTTTTAGCGAACATATCTTACCGAATAGGTTCTGGATTTGACATAGATCCAAAAACAGGTAAAGCTTTCAACAGAGAAGCCATGGCGCTTTGGAAGAGAACTTACGAGCCAGGTTGGGAAATTGGATAATTTTATAAAATGGGTACAAGAAGAAAATTTATAAAAGCCACAGGTCTGTCGCTCTTGTCTGTTCCCCTTATCGGGAACAGCATTATCCTAGGGAACCTAGAAGATAGAAAGCTGAGGCTTGGTGTCATCGGCTGTGGTGATAGAGGTACAGGTATTACTTCCATATTGCAAGACCATGAAGATATTGATGTCATGGCGTTCTGCGATGTATTGCCATTTCGATTGGATAATATCGGTAAATACCCGGGTAAAATTTACAAGAATTATAAGTCGCTTTTGGCCAGTCCGGATGTGGACGCAGTAGTTATTTCTACACCCTTCGGAATGCATGATGAAATGGCAGTAGATGCCATGAAGGCGGGAAAACATGTGTATTGTGAGAAGACCCTTTCAAAAGGAATTGGGGAAATTCAAAACGTGCTAGACACCTACCGCAACTCAAATGTGATATTCCAGACAGGTCATCAATATAATAGTTCTGATCTCTACCAAAAGGTTTTTGAAATAGTAAGAAATGGATTCATCGGGGAAGTAACATCCTTTGAATGTCAATGGAATAGAAATGGAAATTGGAGAAGGCCTGTACCAAACTCAGAGCTGGAGCGAGCCATTAATTGGCGTATGTATGAGGAACACTCAGGTGGCCTAACAGCAGAACTGTGCAGTCATCAAATAGACTTCATTTGTCGATTACTCGATCAGGCGCCAGAGCGAATTGCTGGTTTTGGAGGCGTAGATCATTGGAAAGATGGTCGGGAAACTTATGATAATGTTCATTTGATCTTTGAGTATCCCAATGGCGTAGATGCCAGCTTTACTTGTACCACCACCAATGCATACGAACATTACCAAATCAAAATTTTGGGTAGCAAGGCGACAATTGTGATGGATTTAGATAAAGCACATGTCTACTTAGAGTCCACCAAAGCAAAGGAATACGGAAATGTAGATGGCGTTAGTGGTGCGACTAAACTTGTTTGGAGCAAAGGAGAAGGTGCCCCTGTAGAGGCTAGTAGTGAAGACAGTACCCTGCAGGCGCTGGAGCAGTTTTACAGAACTATCCGAAAGAATGAACCGATTCTAGCCGATATACGCTCAGGAGCCATCACAGCCAAGTGTGTGCAGATGTCTCTAGACGCCCTTTATTCAAAAAGAGTAGTGAATTGGAAGGATTACCCTGAGTTGGTTTTTTGATCGTTTAGTTTAAGAGTGATGAACCATGACTCAATAAATCACCGCAATCATTTACCATCAATTGTGAATAATTTTTTATTCCATGAATCTCTCAGTCTTTTTAACAGCTTTTTATTCGGCAATTAACCAGACCTGCCTAGTCTTCAGGAAACCGAAGGTTGAACGTTATTCTTTTAAATAAAAAAAGTATGATTTTACGATTGAATAAATATGCAATATTAATTTCTTTACTTGTACTCAACATTTCCTGTACCAAAAGAGAGCAAAAGCCTTTCTCCTTTGTTCAATTATGCGATACTCAATTGGGAATGGGAGGTTATGAGCATGATTTAAAAACATTCAAACAGGCTGTTAAACAAATAAATGAGCTTGGTCCTGATTTTGTGGTAATATGTGGTGACCTTGTTAATGAGGCTACTGATAGTTCATATTCTGATTTCAAAAACGTCATGAAAGGGTTTAAGATACCATGCTATGTCGCTTCAGGAAATCACGATGTAGGTAATATTCCAAATGATACAACACTAAGCTATTACCGAAAAAATATCCGAAATGATTATTACGAATTCCAGCATAAAAACTATTCATTTATCGTGACCAACACTCAATTATGGAAAGTAGATGTAGATAATGAATCAGAAAAACATCATAATTGGTTTAAAGAAACACTTAAGATTCAAAATAGTAAACAGTATCCAATATTTGTTATTGGACATTATCCTTTATACAATGAGTTTCACGGAGAAGAAGAGCACTATTACAATTTACCAGTGGTTAAGAGGAAAGAGATATTAGAATTATTTAAGAAAAACAATGTTATTGCATACTTATCTGGACATACTCATAAGCTAGTGATTAACAATTATGAAAACATTCAACTTGTAAGTGGTGAAACTACTAGTAAGAATTTTGACAGTAGACCCTTAGGATGTAGACTTTGGCAAGTGTCATCTGATACTATAAAACACCATTTCGTTTCTTTACAACCTTCATTCATAAAACAAGGCGTGAAGTAGTAAACAATTGATCATTTCAAGAATAAAATGCTAAAACATAATGTAGCCTTCCCCACACAATCACTAGGAGGAATCAGTCTCCACCAATTTGCATCTCAAAATGAGAGTCTACCCAATGAAGACCACTCCTACTTAGCCACTATTAATAAAATTAGTTTTGTAATGAATAACTGACCTCTTACTAAAAAGAATAAAGGATCATCCGAAGAAGGGATTGATTACAAAAGGGCTTTATGCTCAACTCCTCAGGCTCCGAATCCTGCAGAATAAACATTAAAAGATGCAGTTCCTTACATTGAATTTATTTCCTAAATGGAGGTTCTTTCATTCCCTAGACTTCAACTTACTCTCTATATCGTCAATATTTGCCCCGATATAATATTTCATTATAGTTTCCTTTGATGTTCCTGAAATAAGTGAGATGTCAGCAACACTAAGCCTTAGTTTGCTATGTGCATAAGTTATTAATGACTTTCGGGCGGTATGTGATGTTGCCACTTCATGCAATGGTTTGGATTCCTTTTCTTGAATCACTCGGTTAAACTCGAATTCCTTAAGAAATTGATGAATTGCAAGGTTGTAATTGTTATCTGATATTACAGGAAGTTTGTAGTTATACTTCAGCAGTATTTCTCTTGCTTAATCCAATAT
>CAYGPP010000056.1:0-21287 GCA_964351885.1 uncultured Marinoscillum sp. | reverse complement strand
TGGTTAGAGCGCAGGATTCATAACCCTGAGGTCGGCAGTTCGATTCTGCTCCCCGCTACTTTTAATCCCTATCAATTTCACTGACATATTTTTCTTCTTGTGGTTCAAGATGGGAATTCTAGATAACTTTACCAAAAGCTATTAAAATGAAAAATTCCTTCTATTCATTAATCATAATTCTCATCGCATTTATTAGTCTTATGGCTTGTGAGGAAGATGACGACACTAAGAAAAACGAAACCCAAATTACGGGTGATTGGACTCTAGTATCTAGGGCAGCTACTGGGTGTGAATCTATAGAGGATAATGACACCACAGTGTTAGAGTGTACAAATATAGGTTGTATCACTTATTCTTTCAATATCATTGAGGATTCAACTTCGACTACTCAGTCTTTTTTGATAGCCACTCAGGAAGGGAGCATCACCACGAATACATCTGGAGAGTATAGGGTCTCTGATAACAAGCTGTCCTTTTGTGTAGAAGAAGAGGGTGAGGACGATGAATTGACCTGCACTGATTACTCGATGAATATAAAAGGAACTACTCTTACACTTACGCGAAAAGATTCTGAAAGTAGCTGTACTGAAACGTTGCTGCTTGAGCAAAAAATGGAGTGACCCACATTTTATCGGTTTATTAACTTTCATTGTTTTTCTACTACTTGTTGTTGTGTATGCTTGTAATACCTGCAACATCTGAGTAACCGAAGATGAATCAAACAAAATTGAATTATCGAAAAAATCTTCAAAGACGAAGAAATATCAACTCAATGATAGCTTAGATTTACTTCTATTCTTAAATCCAACATACTTAGCAAAGTCAGCTAACAGATTAATGTCTGATCAATCAAAAAATCCACTTTTTCTTATTTGGTATCGTCTTAAAAATATGGACGAGCTCAAAGGTTTTTTAGAGAGCAAGAGGTTTCAGTATACCATTATCACATTAATCATCATCAATGCGATAACTATTGGTCTTGAGACTTCAGATGTCGTCAAGGATTACATGGGGCTATGGTTGACAGAAATCGACCGGTACATTTTAGTGGTATTCACATTGGAAATCGCACTAAAACTGGTCGCTTACAGGCATAAATTTTTCTATAGCCCTTGGAATGTATTTGACTTTTTAATTGTAGCAATTGCCCTGATTCCTGCAGCAGGCCCTCTGCATATACTCCGAACTCTTAGAATACTACGTACAGCAAGACTGATCAAAAAAGTACCAAAATTGAGGATGATTATTGAATCATTGCTCAAGTCCATACCTAGTATTGGATGGATTGGTGTTTTACTCTTTATGATTTTTTACATTTTCGCCGTGATCGGAACGGATATGTATCAAAATCATTTCCCTGAGTACTTCGGCAACATGGGCAAAACATTCTTCACTTTATTTCAAATAATGACTTTGGAAAGTTGGTCTTCTGGAATAGCAAGACCAATGATGGAGGAGTTGCCTTACGCCTATTTCTTTTTTGTGCCGTTCATTTTACTCGCCACGTATACTACTCTGAACGTTTTCATTGCAATCGTGGTGAATACAATGAATGAAATTAACCGAGAGGAAATGAGGGAAGAAGAAGCCAGAGTTAAAGATTTCGTTCATCAAGAGCATTCGCAGATGCTTAACTATTTAGAGAAAATCCATAACAAAGTATCCAAACTTGAAAGAGAATTAGAGGAAGCAAAAAAGATTCAAGATTAATCTAAATCTGGCTCCATATCAATGAGCTCTCCATCTTCGTATAAATAAGCAATGGTCAAATTCCCTTCTTGATCGTACCACTTTCCAAGTCCATTGAGCTGACCATCTATATAAGGAGTTTCTTGCATGAGATTGCCGTTATCATAATACTTGGTAACGATTCCTGAGAGCGCTCCGAATTGATATGTTCTCCTTTCGATGACTTTTTTTCTTTTGTATAGAAGGTATTCTCCATGCAGCTCTCCTCGGAAGTAATTCGCTTTGGATTCTATATAGCCTTGCTTATCAAAAGTCAAACTCAGACCTTGCAATAAACCTTCGTTATATGAAATTACAGAGTTAACGATTCCTTTGGAGTCATAAGTTGTCCAAGCGCCATGCTGACGATTGTTTTTAATATCTCCTTCAGCGATAATCACATCATCCAATTTCTGAACGCCGTAGCTAATTTCACTATCATCTGTATATGGAAGAACCACAATTTCTGCTGGGAGCATATTCGGTTTCAAGTTCTCGTCGGTTTGGGATGAGTTACTGCACGATACCATCAGAATCGCAATCGGGTATATCAAATATTTCATTGTTCTGTATGTTTTGGTAGACACCTAATCCTTTCAAAATTATGACAGAGGAAAACAATTTTCAAAATATCCTTTGGAGGAAATCAATACTAATAATACAATTCATCCATATCAGTCAACAGTTCGGCTCGCTTAATTTTCAGTATTTAGTATTTCATCAGAAGTTCGAATAAAAATTAAGGAAATGGAAAAGCTACTGTTAGTCTCACACGCCACAGCCGGGGGTATTGTATTAATTCTTGGATTAATCAACCTGATCAACCGTAAGGGCTCCAAGAACCATGTTCTACTTGGTAAAATTTATGTTGGCGCTATGTGGTGGATCTGCCTCAGTGCATTTAGCATCATATTGTTTTATCGATTCAGTTTCTTCCTAATGGTTATTGGGATTTTGACATTTTATAGCTCATTTGTTGGTGTGAGAGTTGTCAGGCGAAAAACATCAAGCAGCAGCACTTGGTATGATTGGGCAGTGAGCATAGTGACGGTCCTATTTGGAATTGGTCTTGTGCTTTATGGCATAAATTTTATGCTTACAACAAAAGATGTTGTTCCATTAGGAATCTTGAGCATTCTGTTTGGAACTTTAACTACTTTGCCGGCTTTCAGAGATCTAAGAAATTTCACTTCTCGAAACCCAGATAACAAACTCTGGTGGTTGCAACAGCACATTAGCGCAATGGGTGGAAGCTATATTGCGGCTATCACAGCCTTTGCGGTGCAGAACAGTAGTATTTTTTTACCAAATGATTACTCATGGATAGCGTGGGTACTTCCTTCACTTTTATTCTCTCCTCTATTGAGAATGCTTCGTAAAAGACACATTCCGAAAGCAGGATGAACGATATTAGTTAATTATGAGTAATGCTTCGGAGCTAGATCTGATGCTGGAACAATATCAGACTCATGAAGTTTGCCTAATATTGATTCCTGTAGTCCAACTCCAATCCACATGATGTATTTCAGAGTAACCCAATTCCCGCTCCTTTTTTGTTTGATAGTTTTAATTGCATGTAGTCCCGGCGCTTCTAATGACGATCAGCAAGACCTCATAGCAATTAATCAAAAGTTGCAGGACACCACGGAATTGAAAATCGATGAACTGGTACTTCCTGAAGGTTTTAAGATAGAACTCTACGCTCGCATAGAAAACGCTAGATCCATGGCTATGGCTGACGATGGCACATTATTCATTGGTAATAAAAATAAAAACACTGTAACGGCAGTGAGAGACATAGACGGAGATGGCAAGGCAGACAAACTCTATGTAATAGCCACAGAGATGCGTATGCCAAACGGCGTAGCATTTAAAGATGGAAACCTGTATGTGGCGGAAATAAGTAAGCTCTGGGTCTTTCCTGATGTCCTAAATAATCTTGAAGCACCTAAGAAAGAATTGATCTATGAAGACTACCCAGAGGATGGGCACCATGGGTGGAAATATATTGCCTTTGGACCTGATGGAAAACTCTACATTCCGGTAGGTGCTCCATGCAATATTTGTGAGAGTAAGACCGAAATATATGCTTCAATTACTCGAATGAATCCTGATGGATCGGCTATGGAAATTTTCGCGAAAGGAGTAAGAAACACAGTCGGATTGACCTGGCATCCTGAGACTGGGGAAATGTTCTTTACTGATAATGGACGAGACATGATGAGCGATGAAATACCTCCGTGCGAGCTGAATGTTGCCTCTGAATCTGGATTACATTTTGGTTATCCCTATTGCCATGCCGGAGACATTCCTGACCCGGAATTTGGATCGAAAAGAGCATGTAATGAATTCGAATCTCCAATTCAAAACCTTGGGCCTCACGTTGCACCTTTAGGCCTAAAATTCAAGGCTGGGAATATGTTTCCACCAGAGTATGACAATACTATTTTCATGGCCGAGCATGGCTCTTGGAACCGATCTTCTGAAGCTGGCCATACAGGATACAAGATCACCACGGTCAAAATAGAAAACGGAAAAAGCATGGGTTATGCTGACTTTATTACGGGTTTTCTTGACAATGAAACGAATAAATCGTGGGGAAGGCCCGTAGATGTCCTATTTGTGAAGGATGGATCGATGTTCATTTCCGATGATAAAGCTGGTGCTATTTATAGAGTCTTCTACTAAGGTTAAACCACAAAGCGTGCAGACTCTGACATTCAAAACGTAACTTCGCATTCTTCAAATAACAGCAGTTCATTTTGCCAATTCTTACGATCAATTCAATATCAAAATCTTTCGATTCCAGAACGATTCTCAAAGATCTTTCTTTTGAGATTAACGAGTCAGAAATCTGTGCAATCATTGGGGAAAGTGGCTCAGGAAAAACGACATTAATTCGAATCATTTCTGGGTATCTGTTACCCGATAATGGAGAAGTCATTTTTCAAGGAGAGCCATTGGAAGGCCCTGATGTAAGACTGGTTCCCGGCTATGAGGAAATCAGAATCGTCCATCAAGATTTTCAATTGAAACATAAAATGACCGTACGTGAAAACGTCAGATACGAATTACTGGCTTATGAGAAGGCTTATCAAGATGGACGCATTGATGAGTTGCTCCAATTATGCAAAATCTTACACTTAATTAATAAAGACATATCTCTGCTCTCTGGGGGAGAAAAACAACGAGTGGCCATTGCTCGAGCGATGGCCACTGAGCCAGAGGTTTTGATCTTGGATGAGCCGTTTAGTAACCTTGACATTAACACCAAATCAGCGCTCCTCTCGGAGCTTAAATCGCTTGCTAAAGACACGAGTACTGCGATCATACTGATCACGCATGATGCTCGAGATGCTATGGAAATAGCAGATCGTATGATCGTGATAAATAAGGGTACTATTGTAAATGATGGTAGTCCGCGTGAAGTATATCAAAACCCAAAACATATCGATACGGCCAACCTGCTTGGTTTATTCAACTCACTCGAAAAATCAATCGCTAAGAAACTCATCGGGTCTCATGCTTCTAATTCGGTTTGGGCTGAGGATGTACTATTAGGGGAAGGTTCGCATACTGCTTCAGTTGAAAATGTGATCTTTGCGGGTGGATGCAATAAAGTTCAAATAAAGTATCAAGACCAAATCCTTTGGGCTTATGATTATCTTAAGAGCGTTGAGGTGAAAGATCAGGTTAAATTCGGCATAAGAAGCCAGCATGCATTCTTGCTCGAAAATTAGGCGCGGCATTCTGTAACAACAATTTAGGACGATATCATGGAACAGACAGGTTCGAGAATCAATAAATACCTAAGCGAAATGGGACATTGCTCGCGAAGAGAAGCGGACGTCCTAATTGCTCAAGGCAGAGTAAGGATTAATGGACGCGTACCCGAACCGGGCACCAAAGTCCAAAAAAACGATGAAGTCATTGTAGATGGTCATCGAGTGTCAGATGATGCAGAACCAGATGTTTATATCGCATTTCACAAACCCGAGGGGATTGTCTCCACTACAGATCCATCGGAAAAGAGCAACATCATCAAATATCTCATGTATCCGAGGCGGATATTCCCAATTGGCCGATTGGATAAAATGAGTGAAGGACTCATTCTTCTTACGAGTGATGGAGATATTGTCAACAAAATCCTCCGTGCCCACAACAACCATGAGAAGGAATATGAGGTAAGCGTCAACCGAAAAATAACTTCAAGATTCATCGAGCAAATGAGTGGTGGACTTCCAATCATGGGCAGCATAACTAAGAAGTGTAAAGTAGAGGCTGTTGGCCCCAAGTCCTTTAGAATCGTACTCACGCAAGGTCTAAATAGACAGATCAGAAGAATGTGTGAGTACCTTGAATATGAGGTTTTGACATTGAAGCGTACGAGGATCATGAATATTAGTCTTGACAAGATGCCAGTTGGAGACTGGAGAGACCTGACTGAAATAGAGCTCAGTGAAATCATAAAACTTGTATCCGCTTCTTCAAAGACTCAAAAGAAAACTAAAGGGAGTGCCAATCAGCCCTCAAAAAAAGCAAGTGGCCCTAGAGGAAAACACAAGTCCTTCAGCGAATTCAAAAGAACGGAGGCTGAGAAAAGAAAACAAAATAAAAACCCAGGAAAGCGATCAGTAAAACCCGCCAAGGCTAACAGAAATTCCTCGAAAGGGAGACGAGGTGGAACTCGGTAACATCGAACTCCTGCCCTCTTTAAGGTCTGATCTATAAACTCAAGATCTTGGCTTCTGTTGCCTTTCTGGATTACCCTTTTCTCTCGAGCCGCCCCTACGACCTTCAAATCCTCTTTTCATGATTTCTGAAAGAAATTCATCAAACTTCTCCAATTGATCCTCTGAGCAAACAGCTCTCATCTCGACAAAATGAGTGAAAGTCAGGCTATCAATTTTAACCTGCAATTGAGCCATTGACTGTAAGTCTATATTCAATTGCTCACTGTTCACTTCTCCAGAACTCCGTTTGAAAAGCTCGCCTTTGATTTTGAAGAGCCTTCTCTCCAATTGCTTAATCTCCTTGAAATGCCCTTGGCGAAGCGTTTGCATCGCTGAAATTTGAGTATCTGATAAGCCAAGTTTTTTGGCCATATACTGTTCTTTGTTCCCTCTATCTTCCCTACTCTTTTTCAGAATTTTAGGTGATAAGACAACAAAAATGGTAATCAAATTAATGACCACTAAGCCAACTGAAATATAAAACCACTTCTTACTTCTCATAAGGATAATTCTATTTGATAAGAAACTTCATCATTAGTGAAATACTCTGATGACAACTCACTTACTGCGTCTTGTGAGACATTATCATCCATTTGCATTGAAATGTATAATGATCCAACATTCAAAATCACCAACAGAGTCAATGCCACGCGCCAAACCATTGATACTCCAACAAACACCTCAACCTCAGACTCGGATTTCATTTTAGCGATAGTCTTGGCCGCAAAGAATGGTCCAGGGTCTACGTCACTTGACTTCCTCAAGCTATCTAGCGTCTGCTCTATTTGACCTTCTATATATTTATTTTTCATTGTCTCGTTCGATTTATATTGATTCATAATAGCCTCTTAGTGACTTTCTCAAGTTAGTATTCGCTCTGAAAATCAAAGACTCCACCGATGAAACACTTAGATTCATCACTTCAGCTATTTTGATATACGCGATTCCTTGTATCTTATGCATTGTGAACGCAACTCGTTGATTTTCTGATAATCTATCAATATGCGAGTGCAAAATTTCTGCTTGCTCTCGGTTTTCTAATTGTACACCCGGATGATCAAATTCGACTGGATGGTTGCTCTCATCTTCTCCCAAGAAAATAGCCATTACTCCTGCCCACCTCTTTTGTCTCTTTCGCTTTCTCAATTCATCCAGACATTTGTTAATTGCGACCCTGTGAATCCAAGTTTTCGGCGAGGAATCACCTCTAAAATCATTGATGTTTTGATAAAAAGTAATAAACACATCTTGCGCTACATCCTCAGCATCTTGAGCGTTGCAGAGCATAGAAACACAGACACTGTAAACGCTCCCTTGGTGCATCTCTATGAATTGCTTGAAGGCCGTTTCATCTCCTTCTTTTATACGTATGATCAGTTCTGATACCACTCTTCAAGCTAACTCGTGTGATGCTAATGTAAATATGGGATTGACCAAGGCCAATCCCAAGATAATTCATTACTTACCCGCTCCTCTACCAGGCTTTCCACCTCGTTTTTCGCCTTTCTTTCCCCCTTCTAGAAGTCTTGAATCAAAGTCGACACGTTGCTCATCAGTGAGTAGTGCACGAATATCTTGCATTGATCTTGACTTGATCTTTGCCATATCAGTTTTCAATTTACCGATATCATCAATTTGGGAATCAATGGCTTTCATGTCAACTTTTTCCGCTGTTTGCAAAGTCTTAAGTTTTGCTTCTTTTTCACCCAAAGCGCTTTTCAAAGGGAGCATCTTTTTACCGGTTGATGTTTTTATTGCCTTCATGCTTTCCTTCTGCTCTTCAGTCATATTAGGAATCATCATTCCTCTTTCGTCTTTGCCTTTTTTCATACCCACCTCCTCTTGTGAACCTCTTGCCTGGTTACCTTGTGGTGATCCTTGTTGAGCGAATGTGCTCAGTGATACTAGGGATAAAATCATTAACACAATCAAATTAATTCTTACAGTTTTCATATTACTTGTTGTTTTGTTCTACAGGTTAGATGCCGTTGGAAATGAATCCTTGCGGGTGGATTAAAAAAAAGTGAAAATAATTCTTGGTAGATTCGCAATATGAGTAAACCAGCCTTTGACGATATCTTTATGGAGTTGGCAGTGAACCTTGCGAAAAGAAGTCATTGTATCAAGCGCCATGTCGGTGCTGTATTGACCAAAGACACTCGGATCATCTCTATAGGATATAATGGACCACCCGCTGGCACGCACAATTGTGACTTGGAGTTTCCAAAAGATGGTTGTCCTAGAGACTCTAAAGGAGGCTGTTCTTTAGCAATTCATGCAGAGCAAAATGCAATTCTTTACGCCGTAAAAAACAAAGCTGATGTAGAAGACTCTACGCTATATGTGACGCTTTCTCCATGTTTGGCTTGTGCCAGAATCATCTATACAGCAGGTATTAAAAAAGTGATTTACCTCAATTCATACGCTGAGCATAAAGGTATTGCCAACGATGAAGGCGTAGATTTTCTTCAGAAATTCGGAGTGGAGATGACCAAATATCAAGGAGACATCTCCCATGTAACAGATCTCATTTAGATATCATTCCTCTTTCAATGCCTCCACGGGATTATTAGATGCTGATTGATAAATCTGAAAAGAAATAGTTAGCAAGGAAATAATTATCAGAACCAGAGAAGGGAAGAGAAAGATTGTGACTCCTAGATCGATGCGCTCTACATAGTCTTCCAACCAACCATTTCCAATATAAAAAACGAGAGGCAGTGCTATTAGTACACCAAAACCAATCAGCTTACCGAAATAGTTCGATATCTGTATGAATACATTAGAAATATGTGCACCCATTACTTTGCGAATAGCGATCTCTTTCCTTTTTATTTCTAGAATGAACGAGGCAAGCGAAAATAATCCGATACAAGCTATCATGAGTGCCAATACTGAGAATCCCGTAAATAAGAGACCGAATCTTCTTTCTGTTTGGTAGAGTCTTTCGAAAGAATCATCCATAAAAATGCCATCCATTGGGTAGCCATCCATGAAAGAATCCCAAGTCTTCTCAATGTGCTCAAGTGAAGCAAATAAATCGCCTTTAATTTTAATCATGAGGATACTATTGCCAAAGTAATCTTCACGATGAATATCCGCATATCTGAAAAGTAAAGACCGACCCTTGGATCTTGCAGAACCTGTTACAAAATCCTCCACCACTCCAATTACTCGATAATTCACACCTTCTCCCCTTGTCAGCATTTGACCAATCGGATTCTCCTGCCAGCCTAGTTCCTTGACCAAAGTACTATTCACAACGATTGACGAAGTATCAGAAGCCATATCATCTCTAAAAAAACGTCCCTCAAGTAGATTCAAACCCCAGACATTTATGATTTCTGGGGACGCGAAAATATTATACGGACTAATCTTTATCTGATCTTCTCCTAACGTACTGTAGTTCCAATCAGCCATGAAACTAGAGGGATAAGAGTTTGCAACCCCGACTGAGGAGACACCTGAGAAAGACATCAACTCGTTCTTAAATGCTATGAGATTTTTATCGATTTTCTCAGTAGAACCTAGCACGTATACATGCTCGGCATCTAAGCCTAAGTTTCTCTCGCTCATCTTACCCAATTGCTCATAAACAATGTAAGTAGCCACCATCAAAAAGAGGGAAATGGCAAACTGAAATACAACTAAATAAGATCGAACCCTACTTGACCCTGACATAGACAAGCTTCCTCTCAAAGCAGATATGGGGCTAATAGATGAGAGAAAAATAGCTGGATAACTCCCAGATAACAACGCCGTAAGCAAAGTCAGACCAACAAACCAAGCTAAACTTGAAAGATTGAGTAGACTCGAAATAGTGTAGTTCATCTCGCTAACCGAATTGAAAAAAGGCAAGGAAATAATAGCTAGACCTACACCTACCAATAAAGCGATAAAGGTGATAGTAAAGGATTCTATTAAAAACTGAAAAGCTATTTGCTCCCTAATAGAACCCATCACTTTTCTCATTCCAATCTCTTTTGATCTCAAAGAAGAACGAGCTGTGGTCATGTTAACATAGTTGATAGACGCCAGTAGAAGTATTAAAAATGCGATCAATGAAAAAACCACCGATGATTGTAAACTTCCAGGGTTTCCGAGAGTAAGGTGCGGGTGGTTAAGATGAATATCAGCCAGAGGAACGAATGTAAACAAATGATTGTGCTCTTTGAGGTAATCATCAAAAGTTTCGTATTGGGTATAATATTGAAGCATTTCTGGTCCGATATATTTCTCTACAAAATCAGGCATCATTGCGCTCAGCTTCTGGATAGAAGCATCAGGATGTATCTTAATATAGGAGAAAAAGTTATTTCCAGTCCACCATCCCTGTGTTGCCCACTTTTCCCAAGGAATAGAGGCTAGATAAGTGTAAGGAACTGTAGTAGTTGGTGTCGGGTCTTTGACTATGGCTTTCACAGTGAGCTTATAACCCATTACCTCTACCATCTGTCCCAATGGGTCCATGTCTGGAAATAATTTAGCCGCGAGACTTTTGGTCAAAACCATATCCTTTGGCCCATTGAGTGAGTTTTCAGGATCCCCTGAGATGAATTCGTTCGGAAATATCTCAAAGAATGTAGAATCTACAGAAAGCCCTCCGTCTTCCGTAAAATACCGCGCTCCAATAGTCAGAACGCCGGTAATGGGTCCACTTACACGGGAACCAGTAATCACCTCTGGATAATCTGCCTTTAACTGCTTCACTAAACGTGATGGAGTAAAAGATCCACGATCATTGAGGGTAACTCTGTAAATCTGATCTAGATCAGGTATATGCTGATCAAACTGTCGCTGATAACTCACATGCATGAGCATAAGTAAGCAACAACCAATACCTAAGGATAAACCAAATACATTGAGAAACGTCTGAAGCTTACTTTTCTTTAGGTTGCGAAAGGTGACTTTGAAAAATGTTTTGAGCATACCGAATGAATTTTGTGGTCTTACATCTTCTAGGTCCTTCAAGTATCTCCACTTGAAAAACCGGATGGTATTAAAAAATAATTTACGCTTAGCTGCTTTTGGATTTGATGAGCTGTCTAGATCAAAAAGCTCAAAGAGATCGCCTTCTATAGACTCTACATACCATGGTTTGCAGAACCATCGCAAAAATTTAAGTGGAAATTCAGGTGGCTTTTTCATCGCTGGTCCATTACTACTGCTGGAATCTGATCGAAAAGATTATTCCTGACCCGTCGATTGATTTCTAAAACCTGAACACCAAGTTCGGTCACAGAGAAAAAGCGCTTTCTTCTACCTCCACGTTCAGCAGTAGCTCCTCCCATATTTGATTTGAGGAAGCCTTTCTTCTCAAGACGATCTAACGCCGTATGGACACCACTTATATTAACCTTACGATCAAGCTGTTCTCTGATCTTTTCCATTACCCTTACAGCATAGGCATCTTCATAGAGAATAGCAGTAACCAGCAAAACTATTTCTTCGAACTCCCCTATTTGGACCTTTGATTCTCCTATATCATTCATCTTTGTAAATGTAATATACGAGCAAAGATATAATTTGATTCATCTTTGTAAATGAAATAGGCTCAAAATTTATAAACAATCAAAATGATAGCGATTTTTAGATAATATTCACTTCTCGTTCTAGCTCAACACCAAACTTTGAAAAAACAGACTTTTGGATTTCTGCAGAGAGTTTTAGGATATCTTTTCCATTTCCATTTCCGTGATTTACAATTACAAGCGCCTGCTTGTCGTGTACTCCAATTTCCCCTTTTCGGAAACCTTTCCATCCACTTTGGTCGATTAACCAAGCAGCTGGAAGTTTGATGCTTCTGACATCCACCTCATATCCTGGGATTCCTTCGTAAGCTGCTCTTAGTGATTCGAAATATGGCTTTTCTATTACCGGATTTTTGAAAAAACTTCCTGCATTTCCAATCTCCATAGGGTCTGGGAGCTTTGATTGGCGCACATTGATTACGGCTTGGCTTACTGACTTTAAGGTCAACTCTTCGACTCCCATTTCGCTCAACGTTTCTTTTAGATTACCATAGCTAACATTGAAATTCGGCTTTTTAGAAAGTCTCAAATTTACCTTAGTGATGATATACTTGTCTTTTCTCCCTTCTTTAAAAGTAGAATTGCGATAACCAAACTTGCAGTCTTCCTTGTAGAATTTCAATATTTTCTGTGCTTTAATATCAAAAGCCTCTAGCGAATGAAAAACGTCTTGGATCTCTACACCATAAGCCCCAATATTTTGCATTGGAGCTGCACCGATTGTTCCCGGTATCAATGAAAGATTCTCTATTCCAAACAATCCATTTTCAACTGCCCAAAGTACACACTGATGCCAGTTCTCTCCTGCTCCGAAACTAACAATTACGGAATCATCACCTTCCTGAACTACTTCTATCCCTGAGATTTCCATTTTCAAAACAAGACCAAGAAAATTTCTTGTGAACAGCACATTAGATCCGCCACCGAGAATCATTTTTTTCGACAACTTGAATTTCTGCATGTTGTACAGTTCCGGTAGATCGTTTTCCGCTCTGATGCTTGCCATAAAATTCGCGTTTACGTCAAGGCCAAAAGTATTGTGATTCTTTAGCGAGTAATTTTCTTCTATGAGCACGATCGGAGCATAAAATTAGAAAGCACAAACGTAGTAATATTGGTCAAACTCTGGATTCCGTAAGGAACAATTAAATCATTAGTCAGCAACATAAATCAACGCTCCATCAACTATAGTCATCACGGCTTTAGTAGTAAGAATCTCATTTTCAGGAATGGTCATGATATCCTTATCGAAAACGGTAAAATCTGCCCGCTTTCCAATTTCAATTGAACCAATCTCATTTTCCATAAATGCCCCATATGCAGGCCATAGCGTATACGAGAGCAAAGCTTCTTCCCGAGTCATTTTCTGAGAAGGCTCGTAACCCCCTTCGGGAGTCCCTTGAAGCGTCTTGCGACTCACTGAAGCATAAAAACTAGGTAAAGGATCCAAAGGTTCCACGGGTGCATCCGTTCCGTTGATGATTCTAGATCCATTATCAATCAACTCACTCCACAGATAAGCACCATTTTCAATACGCTCTTTGCCTAAACGCTCAATTGCCCAAGGTCTATCTGAAGACATGTGGATCGCTTGCATGGCAGGAAGTACTCCTAGCTGGGCAAACCTTGGAATATCATCTGGATGGATGTGCTGCGCATGTTCTATTCTAAAGCGATGATTTTTCGCCTTATTTGGGAAAGCTCCAAAAGCTTTTTCATAAATATCTAAGATTTCACGATTGGCTCGATCACCAATACCATGGGTACATACCTGAAAACCACTCTCGTAAGCCTTGAATGTGATCTCCTCGATTTTATCCATTGCCACAGTATTATGACCATGAACTCCTTTAGCGTCTGAATATTCTTCCAATAGCCAAGCTCCGCGCGAGCCTAAAGCTCCATCTGCGTACAGTTTCACTGAAGTTATGTTCAACCGATTATCAAAAAGTCCCCGCTCTGGTCCTTGAGCAAAACGTTCTTTCAACAAAGTAGAATCCACTCCACTCAGCATAACGTGAAGTCTAATTGGTAGCATATCTTCTTCACCAAACCTAATAATCGTATTGAGAGCCTCAGTATCTGATCCTGCGTCATGAAATCCAGTTAAGCCATACTTCATACATTCATTGAGTGCCAACTCCAATTTTTCAGACCTAGCTTCCTCACTTTCTTTCGGGATTACTTGCCATACCAACTCCTCAGCTGTTTCATTAAATATTCCCGTTGGTTGTCCTGAAACATCTTTAAACACCTCACCTCCTGCTGGACTTAAAGTATTTTTATTAATCCCTGCCATTTTCATCGCAGCATCATTAACTAGAGTGGCATGACCACTTGCGTGAGAAAGATATACCGGATGATCTGGCACTGCCTCGCTGAGCTTATGATGAGTCGGAAACCCTCTGAACAATCGTTCTGGACTTTGATCCCATTTATCCTGATGCCAACCCCTTCCTATGATCCAACTACCTACCGGGGTATTGGCAGCTCTAGCCTTCACCATTTCTATAACCTCTTCATAATTTTGAGCGCCCATTAAGTCAACATCTATAAGGTTTCCACCAACACCCATAATATGGGCGTGACCTTCAATAAAGCCCGGAAATAATGAATTCCCAGCAAGGTCGATCACCTTCGTGCTATCACTTATATAAAGTTTGATCACCGCATGATCCCCGATAGCAATGATTCTTCCTTGAGAAACTGCAATAGCTTCCGCATTCGGTTTATTAATATCTGCCGTATAAATATTGCCGTTGTAGATTACCAAATCTGCTGAAGGTGTTTTTTTAGCACAGTTATGAAGAACTGCGACAGCCATAATTACAATGAATGATTGAATGATAAATGTTCTCATAGAATTGGTCTAGTTGAAAGATTTCTCAAATTACTATTTTCTAGGTAAATCATATAACTTTGCGCCTCCATTCAGGTGAATGGTCAATCCTTTTGATAATTGGATTGTATTACAACCAAATCATTCATTTCTCTGACTCGCGAGATGAACGTGTAACTGAGAGTCAATAGATAATATGTCAGAAGATAAAAAAGACGAGCAAAAAGAGGTTGAAAAAACCGAAGCTCAAGCAACTGAAACTCCTAAGGCTGAAGCTACCCCTGAAGTGGTAGAAGAAAAAGTTGAGGAGCCAGTAGCTGCAGAACCTTTAGCTGAGACAGTGCCGGAAGCACCTGCTAAGGAAGAGACTGCAAAAGAAGTGCCTGCTGAAAAAGTAGAGGAAGAAGAAGCTCCGGCTGAGAAAGCTCCAAAAAAAGAGTATGATGTAACCGCAGGATTCGAGCCAGAAAGCGACGATATCTGGGATACAGCTCAAGATGATGGATTCGGTGAAGAATACACTGTTGAGGATCGTAAGAAAATGGAAGACCTCTACGCGTCGACTTTAAACTCCATTGTTGAGAAAGAAGTGATGAGCGGAGTTGTTGTTGGTATCACTAACCGTGATGTCATTATCAATATTGGCTTCAAATCGGATGGATTGGTATCTATCTCTGAATTCAGAGATGTGGAGAATCTTAAAGCTGGTGATCAAGTAGACGTCTATGTTGAAGAACAAGAAAACTCGAACGGTCAGCTTATTCTTTCAAGAAGAAAAGCCAAAATCGTTAAAGCTTGGGAAAATATCCAGAAAGCATTGGATGAAGATCTAGTTATTGACGGAATGGTAAAAAGACGTACCAAAGGTGGTCTTATTGTGGACATCTTCGGTGTTGAAGCATTCCTTCCAGGTTCTCAAATTGATGTTAAGCCTATCAGAGACTTTGACATCTTCGTTGGGAAGAAAATGGAAGTTAAAGTGGTTAAAATCAATTACGCTAATGATAACGTAGTTGTATCTCATAAAGTCCTTATTGAAAAAGATATCGAGAAGCAGAAAGCTGTGATCCTCGAAAATCTCGAAAAAGGTCAAGTATTGGAAGGTGTGATCAAGAACATGACCAACTTCGGTGTATTCATCGATCTAGGTGGTGTGGATGGTCTACTTCATATTACGGACATCTCTTGGGGACGTATTAATCATCCTGAAGAAGTACTTAACCTTGACGAGAAAGTCAATGTTGTGGTTCTTGACTTTGATGATGATAAGAGAAGAATCTCTCTTGGTATGAAGCAGTTGACTGCTCATCCATGGGATTCTTTGGACAAAGAACTGGCAATTGGTTCTAAAGTGAAAGGTAAGATTGTGAATGTAGCCGATTATGGTGCATTCCTCGAAATCATCCCTGGAGTTGAAGGTTTGATTCACGTATCTGAAATGTCTTGGTCACAGCACTTGAGAAATCCACAGGATTTCATCAAAGTAAGTGACGAATTGGAAGCAGTGGTATTGACTATTGACAGAGACGAAAGAAAAATGTCTCTTGGTATCAAGCAATTAACTGAAGATCCTTGGACTAAGCAAGATGTATTGGTAAACTACGCAGTAGGAACTAAGCATACTGGTATCGTAAGAAACTTGACCAATTTTGGTCTATTCATCGAGCTAGAAGAAGGTATCGACGGACTTGTACACGTTTCTGACCTTAGCTGGACTAAGAAAGTGAAGCACCCATCTGAATTCATCAAAGTGAACGAAGAATTGGAAGTTCAAGTAATGGAACTTGACGTGGATAACAGAAGATTGGCGTTGAGTCATAAGCATCTTGAAGAAAACCCTTGGGATACTTTCGAGAGTGTATTCACCAGAGGATCTGTTCACAAGTGCACTGTAATCTCTAAAAACGAAAGAGGCGGTATACTAGAGCTTCCATACGGACTGGAAGGTCAGGTTTCTACTAAGAATCTTCAGAAGGAAGACGAGGCACAAGCGAACGAAGGTGAAACACTAGACTTCAAAGTGATGGACTTTTCTAAAGACGAAAAGCGAATCTTGCTTTCTCATACAGCAACATGGAAAGAGGGCGCTGAGCAACCAGCTCCTGCCCCTGCTCCATCGGCTAAGAAAGCTAAGGCGTCTAAGGGTAATACCTTGAACAAAATCAACAAAGAGTCTGAAAAGTCAACTCTAGGTGATTTGGATGCCCTTTCTGCTCTCAAAGAGAAAATGGAAGGCGCAGCTAAACCTGCGGCTAAAAAAGCAGCTCCTAAAAAAGCAGCTAAAGCAGCAAAGTCCGAGGATAAAGCTGAAGAGGCTGAGTCGAAAGACGCAGAGTAAAATAAACTAAGCCGGAAGGATTTCCTTCCGGTTTAATTTTATTCTTGCTTTATTTGTAAGAACAAAAATGGTCGAGTGGCCGAGTGGCTAGGCAGAGCTCTGCAAAAGCTCGTACAGCGGTTCGAATCCGCTCTCGACCTCCACTAAAACCCTGATTTCGTAAGAAGTCGGGGTTTTGTGTTTTATATAGCTCGCTGACTTTTATTCAAGTCGCTACTGAAACCATTTAGTTTTTCCTTTATTTTGAACCTTCATGTTCAAACAGGTCATTTTCACATTTCTTATTTGCGTTCTATCTCTTTCAGCCATGGGACAGAACTTCCTGTCGTGGCAGCTTAATGACCGTTACTTTACTGGTCAACTCGGTGTGGGGTTCGCTTCGTATCGAGGCGAACTGAAGCATAATGGAAGTATTCAAAACGAAATATCTAATCTCAGCTTAGGGGTTGAAGCTCGATTACTTCCAAAGATTGGATTGCGATTCGAACTAGGAAGATATAGTATTCGTGGAAACGACAGGCATGCTGTGGATAGTTCGTTCGCATTACAAAGGAATCTCTCTTTCAACAGCATCAACTATGAAGCTAGCATTCAAGGAATCTTCTTCTTGAAAAAATATGCCAAAAACTACACCAAGCGACCTAAGTGCGATCCTTACCTCCTGCTAGGTGTTGGAGCTACATATATCTCTCCTACTACAACGCTAGGTGACGAAACGTATAACCTCTATGAAATGGGTACTGAAAATGAAGATTATAGCAGAATCACCCTAATCATTCCAGCAGGAGCTGGTCTCAAATGGAAGGTCAATCCATTTATCAATATAAGCTCAGAAATTACCTATAGATATACCTTTTCAGATCACTTAGATGATGTTTCGGGTTCTTACCCCAATACTTACCCTGACGTAACTACTGAACTACTGTCTAATCGAAAAGATGAAATCCCTTTGGTAAATCAAAATGCTTATGACCAGTTGGTAGGCGGTGCGCCAAGGGGCGATGCAAGTGATAAGGACGGC
Source organism: uncultured Marinoscillum sp. (assembly GCA_964351885.1). Lineage (GTDB taxonomy): Bacteria > Bacteroidota > Bacteroidia > Cytophagales > Cyclobacteriaceae > Marinoscillum. Next base: position 3,097 of record CAYGPP010000056.1, on the reverse strand, counting down.
TATCTATTCTTGAACTTCAAGTTGGAATGGTATCTCCCACCAAATCTTTTCAGTGGGAATAAGTAGTTCAGCTCTTAGAGCATAATTCCTTTCAGAACACTAACTACTCTCTCTTGCTGTAATTGGCTCATTCCAGCACCACTGGGCAAGCAGAATCCCCTTTCAAAGAGATCGTCTGAAACTCCATTAACAACCTTCTCATGCTTCGCAAACAAAGGCTGGGCATGCAGAGGTTTCCAAAACCTTCGCGCCTCGATATTTTCTTTTTCAAACAGTTCGATAAGGACGGACGGATTAATTTGAGAAATATATTCTCTGCGAATCAAAACAAGGGAAATCCAATAATTCTGTGAACCTTCATGAACTAGCTCCAACCAATTAATCTCCTTCAGATCTTCGGAATAAGCATTGCTAATTCGTCTTTTAGCATCAAAAATGGCATCAACCCGAGATAACTGAGCTAAGCCAATTGCAGCTAGCACATTACTTAATCTATAATTATACCCTAGTTCGTCATGCAAATAGTGATCTGCTTTGGCTTTGGATTGAGTAGAGAGGCTCAACCCGCGATCATAGTCTTCTTGTCTTTTACAGATTAACGCACCACCGCCACCGGTCGTGATAATTTTATTTCCATTGAATGATAAGACACCAAAATCGCCAAAAGTTCCAACAGACTGGTCATCAACTAAAGTCCCGAATGCTTCTGCCGCATCCTCGATCAACTTGATCTTGTACTTTGTGCAAATCAGAGCTATTTCCTTGATTTTAGCTGCCCGACCATAGATATGGGTCACTATTACGGCTTTAGGGAAGCTACGAGATCCTTGATGAGCCGTAAGGTATTGCTCTAGCATTTGAGGATTAAGATTCCATGATCTTGGCTCACTATCAAGAAAAACAGGAACGCCTTGCTGATACATTACTCCATTAGCTGCTGCTACGAAAGTTAACGAACCAACTACGACCGTGTCACCAGCAGAAACACCACTTAGTATCATAGCAAGGTGTAAGGCTGAAGTACCTGAGTTGAGAGCTAATACTGGAAGGTTAGCGAAGCGCTTGCTCAGCTCCGTTTCGAACTGATTCAGTGCTGGTCCAACTGGAGCGACCCAACCTGAGTCAATAGCAGACTTTACTGAATCAGATTCTTCAGATGACAGATAAGGTGGTGAAAAATAGATTCGCTCAAGATTCATTTGCCAATACCTTCAATTCTTGTTGACTTTCGTCAGATTCTTTCCATTTAAATATTTGAACGATGGTCATGATGCCAATACGGATATCGAATCGAAAACTAACCTCTCCGACATATTCTAGGTCATAGGTGAGCTTCTCTTCCAATGATAATATTTTCCGGCCATTGACTTGTGCCCAACCAGAAATTCCTGGTTTTACAAGATGACGTCTATGTTGTTCCGTAGTATAGTTTTCGAGATACTCCATGAGCAAAGGTCTTGGTCCAAGAAAACTCATATCTCCTTTGAGGATATTAACCAATTGAGGTAACTCGTCCAAAGATGATTTTCTGAGAAATTTCCCAAAGGGAAACGACTCTCCTTCTTTTGATAATGAAGTAAATTTGTATATCTCAAATGGAACTTCACTTAATCCAGGTCTTAACTGACTGAAAATAAGTGATTTGCCTAAAATAAATAGCGAAACACTAATCACCAGCAATACTGGACTTAGCATTAGCAAAATAACGAAAGCCATCAACCAGTCGAAAGTTGGCTTCACAATACTCATATAAATACTCTGTGGCATATTTTGAATGATTCAAATGTATGGCAATCTGATCTTTTCTTGATATTTTTCCATAATGAATAAATTCAATTGATTGCCTATCACGTCGATTGCTTCTAATTCATTTTTCAACCTCAGCTGTTACTTCGATAAACCCAAAGAATTAAATGAAAATTATACGTTTCATTTTCACCCTCATTATCACACTTGCTTTTGCAATTTCGCTCAATACCAGTATTGGTGGTGTCCCTCCATTGGGAAAATTCCTGAGTCCTTTTCATGGATTTTGGCAAAATGCCGAAAAAGAAGGGATCAACTTTAAAGAAGAGATTAATCTAGAGGGCTTGTCACAACCTGTAAAGGTTTATTATGACGAAATGAGAATCCCACATATCTATGCTCAGAATGATGCTGACTTGCACATGGTTCAGGGTTACATCACGGCTCGCGATAGGCTTTGGCAAATGGATTTCTTCAACAGATTGGTTATGGGTCGACTGTCGGAAGTGGTTGGCGTAAAAGCCAGAGATTTTGATAGGTTCAACCGAAGAATTGGATTAAAGAAGATGACATTGGATCAATGGACGCTAATCCAAAAGAATGAGGAGTTAAGAACAATGACCGAAGCATATAGTCGTGGTGTGAATGCTTTGCTTGATGAAATGTCTTATGCTGATTACCCATTAGAGTTCAAATTACTGAATTACGAACCAGAGGCGTGGAGTCCGTTGAAGTCATGTTTCGCTTATGCATTACTCAGCAATACACTTTCACGAGGAGAATCGGATCTTGAAAACACTAATCTCATCTCTCTTTTAGGTAAAGATATTTTTGATATTCTGTTCCCAGATCAATTAGGCAACCTTGATCCAGTCATTTTCGAAGGTAAAACTTGGGATTTTGATCCAATAGAGGTTCGAAAACCAGATTTTGAATTCCCCTTAGTTACTACTACTAAAACTATCAACAAGCCTCATCCGCTCAATGGCAGCAATAACTTCGCTGTATCAGGGTCAAAAACGAAAGCTGGATATCCGCTTTTTGCTAATGAACCAGATCTGGAATTGAAATTACCTTCTATCTGGTATGGCACCCACTTAAACCGTCCAGGAAAAAACACGATGGGTGTGACTGTACCAGGAGCACCTCTAATCATTATCGGCTTCAATGACAACATAGCTTGGGGAGTCACCAATTCGCCTAGAGATCAAGTTGATTGGTACTCAATTGAATTTAAGGATGACTCCAGAGACGAGTATTTCTACAATAACCAATGGTTCAAAACCGAAAAAATCATTGAAGAAATTAAGATTTCAAATGAGCTATCATACTTCGACACCATCGTCTACAC
>CAYGPP010000055.1:0-21445 GCA_964351885.1 uncultured Marinoscillum sp. | reverse complement strand
GCGATTACACCCGCCATTTCTGGAGCCTCTTTTAGTATAGATTGATACCAAATTTCAGTTTGAGACCGAGTGTTTGTAAATAATAATGTGGATTTGCTTTTTTGAATGATCGGAATGATTTTGGGCAGCAGCTTTGTGCCCAGATGACCGGTCCAAGGAAACTTCTCTACTTCATCGGGTAACACAGACTGAACAAGAACCTTCTTATCAATATTAGCCCTTATCTCAATCCCGTCTTTATAGAAATCCTCGCCCAATAGCACCCGCTTCGCCTGTGGAAGATTGCCTATAGTAGCCGAAATACCCCAGATTTTTATTTGATAATTTGTGAGTCTTTTAAGCCTTGATATTGCTAATTCAGTTGCTACAGATCGTTTAGTACCCAAAACCTCATGCCATTCATCTACAATTACAGCTTTTAAGTCTTTAAAGTAGTTGGGATAGTCACTTTGACTTAACAATACATGAATACTCTCCGGAGTAATAACGAGCGCCTGTGGTGGCCTTTTCTTCTGATTTTGTCTTTGTGATGTGGTCGTATCACCTGTTCGCAATCCAACAGTCCAAGGAATATCCAAATCGTCGCAAACCTCTTGCATCGCTTTTTGAATGTCCTTAGCTAAAGCCCGCAAAGGAGTAACCCACAAAACCTTAACCACCTGATTATTTTCTTCAGAATTCGAATTTAGATGCTCTAGAATACAGCCAAGCCAAAGTGCATAAGTCTTTCCGCTTCCGGTAGGTGCATTTAATAATCCACTCTTACCTTCTAGGTAGGCTAACCAAGATTGTTGCTGAAATTCAAACGATTTCCAACCTTTTGAAGCAAACCATTTCTCCCCTCCATCAAAAGAATGCTTGTTCACATTTAATGTATAAAGGACTAAGAGCGCTTCCCTATAAAGGGGATTTGATTCTTCTTAAGAATCAGAAGTAGTACTGAACTAACAAAGACCGTAATTGCATAGTAGAATAGTAAGCCATCGTCATTAAGAATTTCGATACCAAGTGACGTCAAGTGAAAAAATAATGCGCCAGAGATAATACCTAAGCTAAGTATAGCTCCATAAACCCTGTACTTATTAGTCAGTAGCATGAGCCCAGCGATTAATTCAAGAACGCCTGACCCAATACGACCCCATGGCTCCAATCCAATCTCGGTGAAGATATAGACACTCTCCTCACTTCCGCTGAATTTAAAGAAGAGTGTTTGCAAGAGTAGAAATGCTGCTAGAATACTGAGTAACCATTCGAAAATAATCTTCATAACTATGGGGTAGGTTTTTAACAAGATAACAAAAACCTATGAAGGTCATCTAAGGTTTTATTTGCCATTTTACAAATAACCATTTAAAAAAGCCCCTCTCTTACGAGAAGGGCCCTCACCAACCTAACCTAACTAAAAGATAATACTCGAGTGCGATTATCTTTCGGTAGTTAGGTCACCAATACTGTGCCAAAACCAGATTATAAGATGATTTATTTTAACAATTTATGACTGAATAAATGGAGTTTCAGTATTAAAATTGAATTATCAATCATAAATCATATGAGGTGATTGTTCTTGAGCCAATAATTTTTCAAAAAGTTCAAGCATATTATCAAAATCCCAAGGTTTAGAAACATAAGCATGGAGTCCAAATTCCTCGTTGGCTTCTTCTAACTCTTCTTTCTTTACAAATCCACTTAAGATTATTCGTTTAATATCATCATTATAGAGATGAACCTCTCTTAGGAAATCTGTACCAATTAACTCAGGCATTCGGTGATCTGAAACTACTATGTTGATTTTATTCTCTTTGACAAGATCCATTCCAGTAATAGGATTGTCTGCAATAATTACATTATAAATTCTGCGGAATGCTGATTTAAAACTTCTAAGATTTGCCTTTTCATCGTCCACATACAGAATGGTAAACTCTTTCGCTGCGCGCATAGTTTTTGGTTGATCTATTCTAAATTAGAATAACTTTTTACAAAGCCAAGCTACAATACGATAATCAAGAATTTTTTAATGATGAATCGGTTCAAAAAATAACCAAGCCAATGAGATTAGTCAATTAGACCAGGGAACTGTGTCGCTTTAGATTCTCTTTTCTAGACTTGAAATGATAATATGCTGCCATCAAAACACCGAACACTAATCCGCCAACAGAGATGAAATCATAAAACATCTTGGTGAACTTCAACCCCAAATACTCCTCTATTATATATCCAATAAATGAAGATGACATCCCTGTCTCACCAAGAGCCCGTTTGACATCCCAGTGCCAATCCGTAAGTGGACAGTAACCAATGGTTCCAACATATAAACCAAGAAGTAACCAAGCGGTGAAAGTAAGTAGTAATGCAGTGACGTGAGCCTTTCTGGTGTGAGGGTGATACCAGCCCACCAAAACAAACAGAACAAAAACGCTATGAAAAAGCGTAAAGAAAATATCTAATGAGTAAAGCATAAATACCGTTATCCCAATACTGTGCCAAACATATTCAGACCATCACTTTATGGATTCTTTCAAGTACTTCAAGTCTCCGTCTATCTCATGTTCAATTTTCAAACCGAGAAGCTCAGCTAAGAATGGATAAATGTGAACATTCTCCAAAGCTGGCAACATTACTCCACTTAAGAGTTGAGGTCCTACCATGTAGAGAATTCCTCCCATATCTGAGTTAGCATAGGGATTGAAACCATGAGTCCCGCCCTTAACACTTGTATTGGACTTTTTAATCACAACAGGCGCCTCAGCATAAAGGATAATATCCCCTATGCGATCCGTATTATTGAAATTCAGATAACTAGGAATAGATGCTGGCAAGTAAGTTTCAAAGGCTTGTATTTTTAATAAGGAGTGAAGAAGCTTGAATTTCTTTTCTTCGTCAGACTGATAGATCATGGTGGGAATACCATAATCAACCATAGCATCATCAATATCAACCAACTCTGTCAAACCAATGGATTGATTAATCACAGACATTCCATGGTCCGAAACCAAGATTAATGTTATTGGTAGATCAAGTAAATCCAAGTTTTCCCTAAGATCACCAATCAAATCATCAACTTCCAAAACGGCCTTACCAGTTCGTTCATCATTCGGCCCATATCTGTGCCCTGCATCATCAACAATTGAAAAGTAAGTCAATATCAAATGAGGGCGTATCAACTCTGGCATTTTGAGCCAATCAATGACCCTCCTAACTCGATATTGATTGGGTACAGATCCATCGTAGTTAAAGCTATAGGTTGATTTAAATCCATTAATTACAGCTTCAGAACCCACCCAAAAGAGATTAGCAGTTAGCAAATTCTGTCGTTCTGCGAGTGACCAAATCGGAGTGCCACCGTACCAGCTCCCATCTTTAACTGACTCCTTATCAGAAATGCTATACCATGCCTTTTTCTCTCTGCTATAAAATGAATTAGCAATCAAACCATGATTACCTGGATATAATCCTGTAACTATCGTATAATGATTTGGGAATGTTTTAGATGGGAATGAAGGAATTAGCATTTTAGTGCTTACCCCATCTTTGAGCATATCTAAAATGTTATTAGCTCCATATTTCTCAGCATAGTCATGACGAAATCCATCAATACTTATCATGACAACATAACCCTTCTCTAAGGTCTCTTTTGAGTTGTTACGATTGGATGATATAATCTCCTTCTTTAAAAAATCGTCATAAGAAATACTTTGAGTATACCCACTTATGCATTGTGAAAAAAGGAGAATAAAGGCGACTAAGAATCGGGAGGTCATTAAAAAAACGTAAAGAGTACTAATCGCAATTAAGCAAAATAAATCCCCTCAAAAAATTTGAAAGGATTAATTCTATAAACACCTTGGCAAGAATATTAAAATTAGATCTCGTCCATAGTAGTGAGTAGCCCGCGTAAAACAACTCAGGAAAATGGTAAACTAAAAGAGCGTTTTAAGAGAGTTCAATAAATTCCTCTACCTCCTTCTTTATCAACTCAGACTTGACACGTAATGCAGCTGGGGATACGTCCACCAGATCTTTCAAGGAATTATATAGCTCTGTTTTTCTGATCAATGATTTTTGAAAATCTTCAGGACTAATTTCTGGTTGAACTTCTTTTTTTAAACTCGCAAGCGTCTTTTTATTTCTTTTAAGTTCCTCTTTCATGAGAGGCATGAGCTCTTCGATAGTTTCTCGTGCATCATGAAAATTTCTTCCATCAATTGCCTCTTCAAGTTTAATAGATAGAAGTTCAAACATTTCTTTTTCCTCATTTCCGTTATAACCGTAGGCAGGGTAAAGCAAGAACAGAATAAGAGAGAGTTGGGATAGTGATATTGCGATATTTCTCATTGGTTTTAGATGTTGATCCAAACCAAATATAGTGAAATATTTTAAACAGCTATAAATGAGGTATTTAACACAACTATCATAAAGTGTTAATTATCTATAATATTGTTATATCCCTCTAAAACAAACGTATAAAAAAAGCCCCAACGAATTGTCAGGGCTTTGGTGATTCTGAAAGAAAGTACACTACTTCAATTTCTCAACAGCAGTCTCTATTTCAGCACTCGTTCCTATAATAGTCTGAGTTGTTTCTTTACCGTTTTCTGTCAAGGTCACTGTTGCTACTAATTGCGATTCGTCATTACCTTGAACTACAACAATAATTTCTTTTTGTTCAGTCATCTTTGAATCAATGACCTCCACTGCCTCTGATGTATGTGACACACCACTGTGTATTTCACCTAAGATTGGCGCTATCACTAATCCAATAAGACAAGTAAGCTTTATTAAGATGTTCATTGAGGGACCGGAAGTGTCTTTAAATGGATCACCAACAGTGTCACCAGTAACAGCCGCTTTATGAGCCTCAGACCCTTTAAATGTCATTTCTCCATCAATCATTACACCTGCTTCGAATGACTTTTTAGCATTGTCCCAAGCCCCACCAGCATTATTCTGGAAAATAGCCCAAACAACTCCTGAAACAGCTACCCCAGCCATATAGCTACCTAAAGGTTCAGGTCCCATAAGGAAACCAATAAGCAATGGTGCGATAATGGTCATAGCACCTGGTAGCATCATTTCTCTAATCGCCGCTTTCGTAGAAATATCAACGCACTTACTATATTCTGGCTTGCCAGTTCCTTCCATTATACCAGGTATCTCTTTGAACTGTCTCCTCACTTCTTTAACCATTTCCATAGCCGCTTTTCCTACAGATCGCATAGCTAATGCTGAAAACACTACTGGCACCATACCTCCAACAAATAATGCTGCAAGCACATCTGCCTTAAAAATATTGATTCCATCTATCCCTGTGAATGTCACATAAGCAGCAAATAGAGCAAGTGCAGTCAACGCTGCTGATGCAATTGCAAACCCTTTGCCTACAGCTGCAGTTGTATTACCTACAGAATCCAAAATATCTGTACGCTCCCTTACCTCTTTCGGTAATTCACTCATCTCGGCAATACCTCCTGCATTATCAGCGATAGGACCAAAAGCATCAATCGCCAATTGCATTGCGGTAGTGGCCATCATAGCTGAAGCAGCTAACGCCACTCCGTAAAATCCAGCTAGTTCATATGCTCCCCAAATTGCTGCAGCGAAAAGTAAAACTGAAGAAAAAGTTGAAACCATCCCAGTTGATAAGCCAGATATAATGTTAGTAGCTGCACCAGTTGAAGAATTCTGTACAATATCCATAACTGGCTTTTTTCCAAGTGCTGTGTAGTACTCCGTAAATAGTGATATGAGGTATCCAACCCCAAGACCTACTAAAGACGCATAAAAAACATGTCTACTAGGAATATCTTTAACTCCTTCACCGAAAAAGCTCATTCCAACAATGGTTTCAGGAAGTAACCAGTCAATCAAAAACCAACCCGCAAAGGCAGTAAGTAAGATTGAAACAATATTCCCAAGGTTAAGTGCTTTTTGTACCTCCGCCTCTTTTGCATTGTCATTTTTGATACCAATGAAGAGTGTTCCTATAATTGAAGAAATAATTCCTACACCTGCAATCATAATTGGCAATAGAATTGGTCCAATTCCACCAAACTCCTCAAGCACAAGACCCGCTTCAGCCATGTCCTTGATGATATAGTTACCCAATACCATAGAAGCCAATACTGTCGCAACATAAGAACCAAATAAATCTGCTCCCATTCCAGCTACATCACCTACATTATCACCCACATTATCAGCTATAGTTGCAGGATTACGAGGATCATCCTCTGGAATCCCCGCCTCTACTTTACCTACTAAATCAGCTCCCACATCAGCAGCTTTGGTATAAATACCCCCACCTACTCTAGCGAAAAGCGCGATACTCTCCGCACCCAGAGAGAACCCTGCCAATGCCTCAAGAACGATAGTCATATCATTGCTATTGGTCCATTCTCCACCCATAAACCAAGAGAAAAGAAGAATAAAGAGCATGCTAAGTCCGAAAACTGCAAGACCTGCTACACCAAGTCCCATTACAGTTCCTCCAGAGAAGCTTACCTTCAGGGCTTTTGACAATGAAGTTCTTGCTGCTTGGGTTGTTCGTACGTTTGCTGCTGTAGCGATTCTCATACCGATATTCCCAGCAACCGCAGAAAACACAGCCCCGATCACAAACGCCACGACTATGAACCAATGGGTGGTTTCTACCATGGCCGAAACTACGCCAAGCAATGCGCCAGCTACTACAACAAAAATCGCTAAAACTCTATACTCAGCAGCTAAGAAAGCAAGCGCACCTTCCTTAATATAGTTTGCTAGAGATTTCATTTTTTCATCTCCCGCATCTTGCTTATTCACCCAAATGGATTTAAAGATCATTACTGCAATTCCTACAAGCGCCAGAAGTGGTGCTACGTATAACAAATAGGTCATAATTTCGTCTTGGTTTTTAAAAAGATGTGCAAAGATAACCGTCTGGTTATATTATAAAAATGTAAATTATAGAACGTTTTTGATACCTAGAATTGAGAGTATTCTAAAGTGCTTTCTAAAAAATAAGTTAAGAGATCTTATAGGCCAATTATACTTCTGTCGCTTCGCTAATTGAAGTACAATATTTGATATCAAGACTGTCTATTAGAGTTTGCGGCATCTTTTCAAACAAAGGTATTTTGGCCACTTCTACAGCTTTAACAAACCATTGTAGATTAGGAAGTATTTTTCTGTGGTGTTTAAGACCATGAGCAAGCATCTCCGTTTTCCAGTCCATGTAATACCATTCCATGCTTGGTTGATGAAACGTCCTCAATGATCTCTTATCGAAAATGAATTTGGTAATTTGGTAAGTAACAACTAGCGCTCCAATCTTTTGAAAGATAAGTCTGAAGTCTTCAATTGGAACATATTCAGATGTGAGAATGCATACAATTATCTTGTCTGACTCTCTCACCCAAACCTCTGCATCATCGCATTTGAAAGATAGAGAAAATCCAATCTGTTCTAGTTGAGCTATTTGTTCTTCTGACATAAGTACTTAATGATAACCTGAACTATTACGATCTTCATCTATTTTAACCAGCTTTTTGAAAGCGTTTAATTGTTCTTCCAAGTCAGAAGCATAGTTATATGCCGCTTCCATCATCTGCTGCTGAGATGAAAGTCTTTCTTTAAGCATATCTAACTGATTAGTCAAGTCTTCAGTTCTCTTAGTGTATTCTTTTTTTAGGCGCTCTTTCTCTAATCGCTCTTTTTCAAGTTCCTCCTTGTAAATCATAAAAGCTTGAGGGGGAAAAGACTTGATTTTTCTAACCATTTGGAAACGATCGACTTATGAAAAGATAATGATTGTGAAGATTAAAACGTTCTTACTGAGGACATTCCTCCATCTATATGAAGAATCTGACCTGTCATCCATTTTGCAGAATCAGAAAGAAGATAACGCGCAGTTTCAGCGAAATCTTCTGGTTTCCCTATGGCTTTTAATGGGTGTCTTTCCTTTCCAGCTTCAATCTTATCACTGGAAGAAAGTAATGCTTTGGCCAAAGGGGTGTCGGTTAGGCTTGGCGCAATGGCATTGACCCTGATACCAAACTTAGAAAACTCAGATGCTAGTGACCGGGTTAATCCTTCTACAGCTCCTTTGGATGCTCCTATGGAACTGTGAAAACTCATGCCCTGAGTTACCGCTACAGTACTGAACATAACAATGGAAGCACTGTTACTTGCTTTGAGACTCTTTAGTACCGATTTAATGATTCTCACAGCTCCTAAAACATTTACATTGAAATCTGTTTCAAAATCGCTAGTACTTAAAGACTGAAAAGGGCGAAGATTGATGGTTCCTGGACAATATACTAAACCATCTATAACTTCAGGGAGCTCCGAAATAGAGGTGAAATCTTGGGAAATATCTAAGCTTATATTCTTCACGTTTTCCACCTCTGATGGAGTCCTTGATAGGTTGTAAACATTGGATCCAAGACTAACCAATAGCCGCACAGTTTCCAATCCAATACCACTAGAACCACCTACTACAATTACATTCTTACCTTTCATCTATCTATTCAGTATCTTTTATTATTTCAGATCTGTCCTTGAATTGATATAATTCAAGAATTCGGTCTTGACATTTTGATCTTTAAACTTCCCGTCAAAAAAGGCCGTTCCCGTCATGCTGTTTGTATCATTTACCCCCCTTGAAGAAACACACATGTGGGTCGCATCTAAAACCACGGCCACATCTTCTGTTTGCATCGCTTCTTTCAACTCATTAGCAATCTGCATGGTCAATCGCTCTTGTACTTGCGGTCGTTTAGCATAGTACTGGACGATTCGATTAATTTTGGAAAGGCCAATCACTTTACCACTTGAGAAATAGGCAACATGTGCCTTTCCGTAAATCGGAACAAAGTGATGTTCACAATGAGAATAGAAAGTAATATCTTTCTCAACCAACATTTGATCGTATTTGTATTTGTTCTCGAATAGCTTCACTTTAGGTTTATTCTTTGGATTTAATCCGCTAAATACTTCCTGAACATACATCTTAGCTACGCGCTTAGGACTACCCTGAAGGCTATCATCTGTTAAGTCAAGCCCCAGAATTTGCATGATTTCCTTGAAATGGGTAGCTATCAGATCCATCTTCAAATCGTCATCCATATCAAAAGCATCAGCTCTCAAAGGAGTTTCATCAGCAGAACCTAAATGATCCTCATAATCATCATGCAGCTCTTCCATCTTAAGCGGGGTATTCGACAAAATTTCGTTCTGTTTCATATAGTCTAACTTTTAACTCCAGTTTTTTATCAATCTTATTTCTTAAAATATCATGAATTACAATTGCGATATTCTCAGCAGTCGGATTCATGTTTTTAAATTCTTTAACATCCAAATTCAAATTTTTATGATCAAACCTCGCTAGCACGGTCTCTTTTATCAAATCACTTAGCACTTTCATATCATAAACATATCCTGTCTTGGGATCAACTTCCCCAACTAACTTTACTACCAATTCATAATTATGACCGTGCCAATTTGGATTATTACATTTTCCAAAGACATCATTATTTTGTTCGTCACTCCAATTGGGATTATACAACCTATGCGCTGCATTAAAATGTTCCTTTCTATATACTGCTATCTTCATAAAATGTACTTAATGAAAGTAAATTAGCCTTGAAAAATCATAATTGACTCATTGAACATATTGTAAATACGATTGTTTAACAAATCACTGAATTAATTAAACAAAATATGCGTGAAGTGATCATTCTCGGAAGTGGTATGGGCTCCTTAACTGCTGCCGCCGTATTGGCAAAAAAAGGAATGAAACCATTGATTATCGAACAGAATTGGATTCCCGGAGGGTGTACGACCTCCTATCCAAGAAAAGGTTATGTTTTCGAGGCTGGCGCAACAACGCTCGTTGGATTAGATGATCACATGCCTCTTAGATATCTACTGGATGAAATAGGTATTGACTTAAAGGCGCGTAAGCTCAATTTACCTATGCAGGTTCACTTATCTAATGGTAAGATTATTAACAGGTATCAGGAAATGAACAAATGGATTGCTGAATCTGAAAAACACTTTGGAGGTGGGCAAAAAGAGTTTTGGGAGAAAGCTTATCAACTCAGTCAATTTGTATGGAAATCCTCGACCAAATATTTACACTTTCCGCCTAATAAAATTACTGATTACTTCAACTTAGCCCTCAATGCAAATCTGATGGATCTAGTCAATGCCCGCTATGCTTTCTATTCCACACATTCCATGCTTGGAAAGATAAATGAAAGAGACAATGGTTTTCAAGAATTCATTGATCAGCAACTTCTTATTACTGCTCAGAACCCTAGCCAAGAAGTCAATTTCTTATTTGGTGCTGCCGCCTTGTGCTACACAAATTATGGTAATTACTACATTGACGGAGGAATGAGAAACCTGGTAAACCCGATAGTCGACTATATTCTATCAAAAGGTGGAGAAATAATTTACCGTGAAGGTGTGACACGAATTACGAAAACAAGTGATCGTTATAAAGTGAGTACCAAATCCAAAGAATATGAATCTAAGTATGTGATATCCGGAATCCCTCTGAACAACCTTTCTGCTATTGCTCCAGAGATTATAAAAGAGCAAACAAAGGACAAGCTCCTGACATCTAAAAAGCTCTATAGTGCGTTTCAAATGGGAATCGTATTCAAATCTAATCGTGAATATGAAAGTATTCACCATCAATTCCATTTAGATACCCCGTTAATTCAGATTGGCGCAAGGAGTATATTTCTAAGTTTGAATCACATCGAAGACACTACACGAAGTAGCGTAGAGAATATTAGAATTGCATCCGTAAGTACACATATTTCTGATCCGGAAAATACCCACATCAATTCAGAAGAACTAGAAAAAGCGATTATTTTGGAACTGGATAAACATGGATTAATCCCGAAGAAAGATATTGTATTCAGTCATTCTAGTGGTCCGAAATCGTGGAATAAATGGACAGGGAGAGCTTATGGCTTTGTTGGTGGTTACCCCCAATTTTTCGGTGTGAAACCTTGGCAAATGGTAGAATCCCGATTAGACAATCATCGGCTCTATCATTGTGGTGATACAGCCTATCCGGGTCAAGGAATACCTGGAGCAACGCTGAGTGGAATTATAGCTGCTGAAAAGCTGAAATCGGATTGGCTTTGACTCGTCTGAGTAAATATTGATAGCTAATCAGAAAGTGGGAGTAAAAGTGGGAGTAATAATATACTTTCTTAATCAATAATGTAAATTTGCGTTAATAAGATTGATAAACATCAATCTTATAAAATTCAAAGATATTTAAGGTAGCGGTGAGGGGTTGTTTCAGAAGTCACTTCGGTGATGGAAGAGGCAACCCTATTTTTTTTTGATATCAACTTTCATTTGAGTTAACTAGAGAGATTTTAAATAAATCGGAAATTATTGCCATTCGATTTATGTATTCACCAAGTTCTTTGAATTATCTGCAATAAGTTGATTCATAGTTTATTAATTTCGAATTATGGAAATCGAGGAAATAAAGGAGAAGATAGATTCCTATAAAGCTTCAGGTAAGAAACTATTTACCACGTCATCATTTCAGACTCACAGTCTGGTGATGCTACATATATTGAGTAGAATTGATAATACAATTCCTGTCTATTTTTTAAATACAGGCTACCACTTTCCCGAGTCTGTGGCCTTTAAGGATAAAGTAGCTGAAGCTTTTAATATCAAAGTAATTGAAACCAGATCTTCTGTACCTCGATACATGCAAAAGGATCAGTCAGGGAGGCTGTTATTTACATCAGACCCAGATCACTGCTGCTACATCAATAAGACAGCTCCTACTCAGGAGCTATTACATGAATATGATGTTTGGATAAACGGTGTGCGTGGAGATCAAAGTGCGACAAGAAAGGCCATGAATGTAGAGCAGGACGCTCCCTTTGATACAATCAGATTTCACCCGATGCTTGATTGGAGCATGAAGAAGATTTTTGCTTACATCCGCGAGCATGATCTACCTAGACATCCATTGGATTCAAAAGGCTATCTGAGTATAGGGTGTGAGCCATGTACACGAAAACTTGATCCTGAGATGCAAGAACGGGAGGCTCGATGGTTCGGAATGAATAAGGTAGAATGTGGCCTTCACACCGACCTAGTTAAGAAATAAGATTTAATTAGAAATAATGAACGTACTAATCACTGGTGGAGCTGGCTATCTAGGCACAGAATTGATCAAAGAGCTATCAAAAAATGAGCAAGTAGATCAAATCAAGATATACGACAATCTGAGCAGAGATAACCACGCACTCTTTACTGGCCATCGTTATCCAAATCACCAAAACATCTCATTCATCAACGGTGAGTTGCTAGACTCAAGACGTCTAATGAAAGCAATGAAGGACGTGGATGTAGTATATCACTTAGCGGCCAAGGTAGTCTCACCCATGGCGAATACAGATCCACACTTTTTCGAGCAAGTTAATCATTGGGGAACGGCCGAAGTGGTATATGCCGCCGAGGAGAGCCGAGTAAAGCATTTTATCTATTCAAGCAGTCTTGGAGTCTATGGTGGTTCTGCCGATGAGATAGATGAGTCGACAGTTCCAAATCCAAGAACTTTCTATGCCATTTCCAAGTATAGAGGCGAAGATCACGCTGCGCGATTAAATGGAAAGATGAAGATGCACATTCTGAGATGTGGAAATATGTTTGGCTATAGCCGAAGTATGAGGTTCGACTCAGTGATAAATAAATTTGTGTTTGAGAGCAATTTCAGCAAGATGATTTCCATTCATGGAAATGGTAAACAATGTCGATCGTTTCTTCATATCGATCATGCAGCGGACGTTTTTAATAGGATCATAACGGCAGATGTACCATCTGGCACATACAATATAGTCGAGCACAATGTGGCCATCTTGGACATTGTGGATGTGCTGAAAGAAGTGAATCCTGATTTGGAATTCATTTTTATCAATCAACATTTGAAGTTGAGAAATCTTCGAGTAAAGACCGAATTGAAGTTGTCCCAATACATGGATATCAATTTCGAAACATCCTTTAAAGATCAAATCCAGTCGCTTCATGAGCGATTTTCATTCTAATTGATTCAAAACGCTCTTTATTGACTAATGGATCTTAATAGTCTTCATTACGGGAATATTGTATTAATAGTCATTGCACTATTTATCGGCTTTAAGTATTTAGAAACCTTTTGGTCATATAAGATCAGCAAGCCTTATGCTTGGGAGCAAGCATTAAAGGCTAAAAAACTCAACAAGAGACTCTTAGTGATGGAACGTTCGTTTCGTGATAGAGTCAGGTTTTATAATCTCTGGCTGCAAATCGAGCGACTGAAGAAAAAGAGCGTTGCGGGAGCTTTCGCTGAGTTGGGAGTCCATAAAGGATTGACATCCAAAGTTATACATTTGATGGATGAACATCGAAAGTTCTATCTTTTTGACACTTTTGAAGGCTTTCCTTCTAAAGATCTTAAAAGTGAGAATCAAACGGATTCCAGATTTAGCGATGAGATGTTTGCTGATACAAGCATGGATGAAGTCAAAGCTTTCATTTCAGGAAACAATCAATTAGAATACGTGAAAGGTTACTTTCCTGATACTTCAATTGGCTTGGAAAATGAGCAATTTGCATTGGTTCATATTGATGCGGATCTATATGCACCTACGGTAGCTGCGTTGGAGTTCTTCTACCCTAGACTCACTCCTGGAGGCGTAATCATTGTCCATGACTACAATCACAACTGGGACGGTATTCCTATGGCAGTAAATGAGTTTATAACATCAATTCCAGAATCGCTTATCGAACTAGCGGATTGGCAAGGTAGTGCGATGATTATCAAGAACTCTTAACAAAAAAGTCTCCTAACATTACTGTTAGGAGACTCTTCATATTCGTTGACGTATTAATCCAAAAATTACTTCCTTAAGAATGACTTTACTTGTTCGTAAACCTGCGGACCAGTGAATCCAAATTTCTCATCCAGAATGCCGGCTGGTGCCGAATATCCAAAGTGATCTAATCCGAAAACTGTTCCATTTGAACCAACCAATCCCGTAAGGGTAACTGGCAAACCTGCTGTCAATCCAAATACTGGCTTAGTAGAATCAATTACTGAAGCTTGATACTCAGCAGACTGATCTCTAAATAATCCTTCAGAAATAGCTGACACGATATTCACCTCAATACCATCAGCAGCTAAAAGATCAGCAGCTTCAACCAAAGTGCTAACTTCAGAACCATTGGCAAGTAGCGTCACTGCTGCATTTGCAGAAGATTTCACTACATAAGCGCCTTTCTCAGCCTGCGTAGCATCTTGATATCTATTCCCCTTTGAAGGCACGTCTTTGATACCTTGTCTCGATAAGATCAGCCCCGTAGGTGTGGAAGTATTCTCAAGAGCCATTTTCCAAGCAATGGTCGTCTCTGCTGTATCAGCAGGTCTGAGTGCTAGTAGGCTTCTGTTACCTTTATGGTTTTTCATCTGTTCCATCAATCTCAACTGAGCTTCTTGTTCAATCGGCTGATGCGTAGGCCCATCCTCTCCTACTCGGAATGCATCATGCGTCCATAAGTAGATTACTGGAAGCTCCATCAAAGCAGACAATCTATAAGCTGGCTTCTGATAATCGGAGAAAATAAAGAACGTTCCCACTACAGGAATTACTCCTCCGTGAAGTGCCATTCCGTTGGCCATAGCCGCCATAGAGAATTCACAAACTCCGGCATGAAAGAAATTACCATCAAAATTACCTGGTGTGAATGCATTTACTTTTTTCAAGTAGCCGTCAGTCTTATCACTATTGGCGAGATCGGCAGATGCAACGATCAGGTTCTCCACTTTACCAGCTAAGTATCCCATTACTGCTGCAGATGCATCCCTAGATGCTACATTCTCTTTCTGAGGAATGGCTGAGAAATCAATATCAGGAATTTCACCAGTAAGAAAATGATCAAGTTTTGCGGCCAATTCTGTATTTTCAGATCTCCATACATTAATCACTTCTTTCTTGGCGGAAACTTCTGATCTCTTTGTTTCTAATATCTCACCATAGAACTCCTTAACATCTCCGAAAATCTCCAAAGTATCCGATAAATCCCCGCCTAGTCCTTCTATAGTTTTTTCGTAAGATGCTTTAGTTGCTCCAATTGGTTTACCGTGCAACTCTGACTGACCTTCGTAAGGATTGCCATCAGCATCTTTACATCCTTTACCCATGATCGTCTTACCAATGATCAGGAATGGTTTTGCTGACTGAGCATTTGCCTGAGATAACGCATTTCTGATCTCATCATGGTCGTTACCATTGATGGTAATGACTTCCCAGCCCCAAGCTTCGTATTTTTTTGCAGTGTCTTCATTGGTTACTTCATCAGTATAAGTAGACAACTGCACGTCGTTCGAATCATAGAACATGATCAAATTGCTCAGTCCTAAGTAGCCCGCAATACGCCCAACTCCTTGAGATATCTCTTCCTGAATACCTCCATCAGAGATGAAAGCGTAAACTTTATGATCTAACCAGCTGCCGAATTTTGCACCTAAGAACTTAGCGGCTAAAGCTGCCCCTGCTCCCATAGCATGACCTTGTCCTAACGGACCAGAAGTATTTTCTACTCCCCTCGCTACATCTACCTCTGGATGACCTGGCGTTACCGATCCCCATTGACGGAAGTTTGATATATCATCCTTGGCGTAGTTTCCCGTAAGGTACAATTGCGAATAGAGCATCGGAGACATGTGTCCTGGATCTAAGAAAAAACGATCTCTAAAAGGCCAAGAAGTGTCATCCGGATCGAATTTCAAAAACTCACTGTAGAGAATGTGAATAAAATCAGCTCCTCCCATTGCACCACCCGGATGTCCGGATTTTGCCTTTTCTACCATCGCTGCTGATAAAACACGAATGTTGTCTACTGCTTTTTGATCTCTTTGGTGATTACTCATTGTTCGATTGTTTTAAATAATTACTGAAATGAATCTGATTTGATCATCCCAATGCCGTGGTAGAATAAATCAATAGTTAATACTGCGGTATTTTAATTATACCTGAGTTAATTCTGCGCAATTTAATAATCATTGGAGTTTATGTTCAAGACATTGAACAATAGTTACGCATTGAGCAATCATTTTATCTAAGTGAGCAAAAGCCAATGTCTTGATGCCCTGACTTTCCCTCGTGATTATTAGCATGGTTATTCAATCTATCCATACTTTTACGATGAAAGCCGCCTTGTAATTAACTTAACCCTAGTAATGACTTCTAATCAAATTGTAAATCTCAAGGACGAGCAATTATTCGAATCGTTGTTCAAAGAGCATTATAGCCCTCTTGTCCATTTTGCTTTTCAGTATGTAAATGATGGAGATGAGGCTGAGGAAATAGTACAACAGATGTTCACCAAGCTTTGGGCAGCCAATAAGAGTATAGAAATCAATACTTCGGCAAAATCCTATCTATACGGAGCTGTAAGAAACGCATGCTTGAATTACATCAAACATGAATCAGTAAAACAGAGTCATGCTGAATTTGCTCGACGCAATATGTCAATTTCCACCACCACAGATTTTCTCGAGTTAGATGAATTGACCGAGGCTATTGAAGCGGCATATTCAAAAATTCCCGAAAAATGTTTGGAGGTTTTTCAACTTAGTCGTGGCGAAGGGAAAAAATATCATGAAATAGCCGAAATACAGCAAGTGACTATCAAAACAGTGGAAAAACAAATGAGCAAGGCGCTGAAAATTCTCAGGGAAGAGCTCAGGGGCTACTTGTTTTTAATAATTCTTTTATATCTGGGTGGGGGTAAATTTTAATAAGACTGTCAAATCTATAAGGAATGGAAAAAGATCTCTCAAATAGCATCAAGTCAGAATTGTTAGTGGCCTACTTCAGAGGTGAAACTACTGAAGAGCAGGACGCTACCATTGATTCATGGATCTCTGAGTCTGCTCAGAACCAGCAAGTTCTTGCGGAACTCAAATTGATCTGGGTTGATACTGGGCTTGTCAGTCAAGATGCTATTATCCAAACCAAATCTTACGACCCGGATAAAGCTTGGAATAAAATAAAGCTAACCCCTCGGCATCAATCAGAAGGATTCTTTTATCTCTCCACAAAAAGATTAGCCTTAGCCGCTTCCTTAGTGCTCGCTCTTGTTTGTATCTACCTATTTATCGATGAGCCTCCAATTCAGAGATTCGCAGAAGCACAGAATCAATCTGTTGAGCAACTCTTACCAGATAGTTCTCATGTGGTGCTTAATAAAAACAGTAAGCTTGCATACACTGAAACATTCGCGGGTAAAGAGCGAAGGGTTAAACTGGAAGGTCAAGCTTTTTTCGATATCACCCCGAATAAGGAAAAGCCATTCATCATAGAAGCTGCCAATACGCTCGTCCAAGTAGTTGGAACTTCTTTTGATGTAAAAGTTGATGAGAAAACAGTGACTGTGATCGTTGAAACTGGTGAGGTGCTTTTCGGAAAAGATCAGAAAATGCTCTCATTGAAACCTGGAGAAAAGGGAGTTTTCGACATCCATACACAAGAATTATCGTATTTCACGGAGACCAGCCCTGTTGGGGAAGAACAATTTTGGCGAACTAAATCCTTGAATTTCAATGGACAATCACTTATGTCAATCGTTAGGACTCTCGAGGAAGTTTATGCAACCAAGATTATATTAAGTAATGACGCACTCAAGACCTGTCGTCTCAACGTGTCATTCGACAATGACTCAATAGAAAATATAATGGAGATTATTTCACTGGCTCTCAGTTTGGAAGTCTCCTATCAAACAGATTCAATTACCTTAACAGGATCAGGATGTCAGCAAGAATAAGTACAATATTGGTTTTCGTATTTTTCGTTTCAATGGGATTCTCAGACACCACACCCCTTGATCAGAAAGTCACCTTGAAACTTCAAAATGAAACAATCGAATCGGCCCTTATCCGACTATCCGAAACTAGCAAATCTAAATTCGCTTTCAATCCCGATCTTCTTCCTAAAACCAATGTAAGCAAAGAATTCAAAGAAACATCTATCTCAGTAATTCTTGATGAACTACTAGGTGAAAAATACGAGTATAAAGTTCGTGGCAATTATATCATCATACTTCAGGCACCTGTAGTGAAACCAAAGAAGCAACGAGAAACCTTTCAGCTTCAGGGTAAGGTAATAGATGCATATAGTGGTGAAGAGTTGAGTAATACTACCGTTTATGAGGTTGGTAACCTTGATGCCACCTTGACAAACAATCAAGGAAATTATTCATTAGAATCAGATCAGAATGAAGACGTACTTTTGCTGGCCATTAGCAAGGAAAATTACAAAGACACGATTATTAGAGTTGAGAAAACTCAGAATGCCTTTCTACAATTAATGCTGGAGCCTATCGAAAAAACGGAGGCAGCGATTGAAGATATAGGCGAATTTACTAGACTATTCATCAATGAAACACTCAAGAATCATGACAAGAATGTTGAAATTAACGAAAGTCGCGTTGCCCAGGCTTCTCTTGTACCGGGAGTAAGTACCAATGGAATTCTTAGTGGTCAGATCACCAACAATCTATCCTTCAACTTAATTGGAGGATATGCTCGTGGGCTGAAAGGCATGGAAGTTGGCGGACTCTTCAATGCTGAACGTGATTTGATGAAAGGAGTGCAAGTAAGTGGATTATTTAATAGCGTGGGAGGCTATTCTGCTGGAATTCAAATAACTGGAGGAGCCAATGTCGTGAGAGACTATATGGATGGAATTCAACTCTCCTCAGGGGCTAATGTAGCTAGAAATGTACGAGGAATTCAAGCAACGGGAGGAGCCAATATTACCCGTAGATTAAAGGGTATACAAATTGCTGGAGGTTACAATGAGGCTAAACTAGTGAGTGGTATGCAGATCTCGGGTGCAGTGAATTATTCGCGTTATATGTACGGCGCTCAATTTGCTGGAGTTCTCAATCAATCTCGAGAAGTTCAGGGCGCCCAGTTTTCAGGATTAATTAATAAGGCTACTGAAGAGATGGCTGGTTTTCAGGCCAGTGGGTTGTATAATAATGCTAGCGAAAAAATGAGTGGTGCTCAGATTAGTCTCATTAACCATGCTGGCACATTAGATGGAGTTCAGATAGGATTGATTAATCATGCACATCAAGTGGAATCCGGAACCATGATTGGTCTCTTAAACTTTGCAAAAGGTGAAATCGTAGCGCTGGATTTTGACTACAATGACGTGACCGAATACAATGTTTCTTTTAAGTCTGGAGTCAAGCACTTCTACACCATTTTTGCTGCAGGGCTCAGCCAAGACAAAGATTTATGGTCTAGTGGTTTCGGCTTAGGTACCCAGAAAAACCTCCATCACCATTTCTACATAGGTATGGAAGCTACGGGGCATTCATTATTTCCTCTTTACGGAAGTATTGAAAGTCTTCCAATAGACGCTCGTCTCAATTTTAACTTTGGTTTTCAGGCTACTAACCGCATCTCATTGCATGGTGGTCCTGTTTTACACTTCCTACATCATTATAATGCTGAAGCCACAGACTTTTCTCCCGAAACCTTGATAGGCAAAGACCCTCTGCACGAAAGAACGCTTAAAGGTGCAAGTCAAAAATGGTGGATAGGATATCGCTTAGGTATTCGCATTTAGGACTCTTCCAATCAAACCTCTGTCAATACTTTCTCCATAAGTCTTTGTAACTGAATCGAACGATCATGAGTTACGATGGAAGGTTCTGTTTTTCCTGCAATCAAATCCTTGCTCATAGCCTCAATTTCGTAATTATAACCAATGCTCGCTCTACCATCTTCAAAGTGATCAAGTTGATCATTGCGATCAAATAAGTAACATTCCCTTGCTCTCCAAAAATCTGGAATTCTGATGGTCGCTTTTGTACCTAAAATATAAAGTTCATTTCCCATCAAGGACCTAAAAGATGCCGAGAGGTTGGCGGACTGACTTCCATATTCGAAAAGCATAGACACTTCATCATCCACACCAGTACTTGCCCGATGACCTATAATCTTCATTTTATCTGGCATCCCTGATATGAGCAAGCATGCTACAGCGATCGGATAAATTCCTAAATCCCAAACAGCACCTCCAGCAAGGTCTGGATTGTATAGCCTATGTTTTGGATCATAATTGGCCACAAAACCAAAATCAGCTTTGACTTGCACCAACTCTCCTATCCTGCCATCTTTAATCCATTCTTGAGCTTTGAGGATTGCCGGAAGGAAGTATGTCCACATACCTTCCATTAAGTATACCCTGTGGGCTTTCGCGAAATTGATTAGCTCAATAGCTGATCCAGAACTAATGGTCATTGGCTTTTCGCAGAGCACAGCTTTTCCCTGATTTATCGCCTGTTTACTATTTTGAAAATGAAAATTATGTGGTGTGGCTATGTAAACGGCATCAATGTCATCGTCTCGATAAAGTGCTTCATAGGAAGGGTAAGCTTTATCTATTTTGAATCTATTGGCAAAGATATTAGCCGAATCTTGGGTTCTTGAGGCTACCGCAGATAATTCTCCATACTCCGAGAACTCAAAGTCTTTGGCGAATTGGGAGGCTATATTACCCGTACCAATAATGCCCCATCTTATTTTTTTCATTCTAGTGGGTTTTAGTCGTGTTGTTTGAGTGCTTTAAAATAACAATCAATCTCCACACTTAAAAGTCAAAAAGACTATAAGTCCTTTACGCATCGAAAACCAGTGTGATTAAAGCCGGAATCTTTACTAGAACTCATTCTTCGCGCCACGCGATAACCACTACAATAGCTGTCGTTACAAAGAAATGAACCGCCTCTTATCACGTGCTTTGGAGTATATGGCTCTCTCGGATCATAATAGCGACTTGAGCCTTTTGGATCTGAAACTAAACCTTGTTTTTCATCTTTCTGATAGCCTTGAGCATCATATTTGTCTTGGCACCACTCCCATACATTACCAGCCATATCATACAATCCATATCCATTAGGCGAAAATGACTTCACAGGAGCTGTCTTTTCGTATCCATCTAAAACATAGTTTTGAAAAGGAAATTTTCCTTGCCAAAAATTCGCTTTATCGACAGCCTGCTCCACTGATTCATTACCCCATGGATACTTAGTGTCACTTTTTCCTCCCATTGAAGCCCATTCCCATTCTGCCTCAGTTGGTAATCTTTTGCCTGCCCACTCAGCATAAGCCAACGCATCATCCCAAGCGATATGTACAACTGGGTGATTCATAATCTCATCAATACTAGTTCCTGGTCCATAAGGCTGACGCCAGTTAGCTCCTATTGTCCATCTCCACCATTGGGCATAGTCATTAAGATCAACTGGGCCGTCAGTTTGCTGAAACACCAAAGATCCTGCTTGCAATACGGAATCTGCAGGTTTTGGAGTACCAGGAGGCACTTGACTTTTCATCGCTTCCCAATCAATATCTCGTTCAGCAATGGTG
>CAYGPP010000054.1:0-22066 GCA_964351885.1 uncultured Marinoscillum sp. | reverse complement strand
TGGCAAAGCACAAATAATACTGGTGGATCTGAAACTCGTCCTACGAATGCTTCGGTCCTTTTCATAATTAAATACTGATTGCCGATCAGTCCACTTTTTTCAAACCTTTAAAGTGACCATTATGAAAAACATTCTATCTCTAATATTTATTACTTGCCTGAGTGTCTTTGCGATAGCTCAGGGGCCTACCGCCATTACTTTCGGATATTTGGGGCAGGGCCAAGCGACTGTTTCTGATGGAGACAAGTCAATAGAAATGACTATCTCTGGGGGCCATTCCGTGTCCACTGGCCAGTTTACCACTATGGCTCAAGACAAAGTAGAAGCCATAATTGGCTTTCCACCAATGATTCCATATTTCCCAATCGTTTTTGATCAAGAGCTTTTTATTTCGAAAGGGTATTTCTCCGATTATGTACAGATCAAATGGGGTATTGTAAGTCAGCAAGATCGGATTACAAAGATTAAGGTGTATAGAAAACCTTTGGGAGATGTGGGTGATTCTTTGCTGATAGCTACCATAGCACCTGATGATTTTACCTATAGAGATGAATATGCAGAAAAAGGGGTACTTTATGAGTATACCATTTTTGCGGAAGGACTGGCAGATGATCTTCGGCTCCCAGGCGTCAATTATAAGACTGGAGTAGGTTTTGCTTTTCCGTTTGGCACTGCCGCCGGTCGTATCACTTTTGAAGGAGGGACTGCTGTAGAAGGTGTTCAGATCCTTGCAGAAACCAATGGAACCCTTGGTGGAAAAAGCATCTATCTAAATGGCACGGATGCATATTTGTCTGTAGCGCATCAAAACAAACACAATGAACTGAATCTGGAAAACGGCTTCTCCATGCAAATGTGGGCAAAGTTTGAAGGCATGAATAAAGGAGTGTTGTTCAGTAAAGGTGAGAATTATGAGTTGGCTTACGAACCTGGGTATTTCACGTTTCGCGTGGGAGATGACTCTTTGCTTATGCCCTATAATCATCCTTCCGATACTTTCTTCCATGTTACAGCCGTCTATGATGCTGGAAATGAATTAAGTCTTTACATAAGGAAAAATGAGTTCTTGGTTGACTCATTGAGCATTGTCACAGATGTGATTTTAAGTGACAATATTGATGTTATACATTTTGGAAGGGCCTTTGCGCAATCAGGCTATTATAAGGGAAAACTTGATGAAATCCGACTCTGGAATATCCCATTGACATATGAAGCGGCCAAAAGCAATTTCTCAAGGTATTTATCTGGTACTGAAGCTAATTTGTCTGGATATTGGAAACTAAACTCTGGTATTGGCTCAGGCTTCTATGATTTTTCTCGTGAAGGTTTTAGCTATAACGAAAACCATGGTCGAGTGTGGAGAGGAGAATGGAGCCTTGATATTCCAGCACAAAGCCAGTTGGCTTACAGAGGAGTCACCGACGATCAGGGTAACTATGTCGTTCGAGGATTTCCATATGAAACGTCAGGCTCTCAATACACATTCACGCCAATTTTCGAAACGCATGAGTTCGAACCTACCCAGCAACTGAGATATGTAGGAGATGGTTCTTCCATACACAATGGACTAGATTTTAAAGATGTTTCCTCGTTTCCTGTCTCCGGTACGGTCAAGTATCGCAACTCCTATTTTCCAACCGAAGGAATCTCGATCCTTATAGACGGAAACCCGGCTATTGATGAAGACGGTGGCCTGATTACCACTGATAATTTTGGTCGATTTACAGTAGATGTACCTATTGGGTTTCATTCTCTCAGACTGAATAAGAATGGGCATGTTTTTGATCAAGATGGACGATTTCCCCCTAAAGAGGAGGAGGAAATCACTAAATATAATTTCCAAAAACCACTTGCTGGATTGGAGTTCATTGACAATACCGTAGTAAAACTAGTAGGAAAAGTCGTTGGTGGACCTTTAGAAGCAGAGAAACAAACAGGTTTTGGGCTGTCTAAAAACAATATTGGGAATGCCCAAATTACCATTACTTCTGAAAAAGGATGGGATATTACAACAGCAGATAGTACGGTGATCTACGATGAAAGAGACATTGAATCGCATTCTAGATTCAATACGAAAACGGTAACTATTTATCCAGATGAAGTCACAGGTGAATATGTGGCCTATTTGCCTCCTGAAAAATATGTGTTTACAAGTGTAACGGCCGGGGATTACGTTTTCGGCGATGAATACAAAGTTTCAATTGATCTGGAGACCACCTTTAAACAAACTAATTCTTATGAAGAATTAGTGATGGCCTCACTGGAAAATGGCAATGCGGTTCCTGGGTATGCTCCATTTGACTCTTCTGCTTATGACCTACTCAGAACTGAGTCAATTCTGGACACAATCTATACTTACGGTATTAAGGATTTTATATTCGAAAAAAGTAAGGATTTCATACTGCGTGTAAAACCTGGAATCGAGGTAACAAATAACAGTGGAACCGACATATTTGGAGAAAGTACCTATACCTATGACGATGAGTTGAAACAAGATGAAATAGCTCTGATAGACTCTTCAGGTGACTATACTTTCGGACATCCTGTATTCTTCCAGCAAAAAAGATATTTCATCTCGATGAGTGTCTTTGAAGAATACACCAATGTTGACAATGGACAGGCTGATCGTGTTCCTGTAAAAGATGGAAAAATGGAAATCATCAATGATTTTGCGATCAATAATGATCCGGTAAATCTTGAACTAGACGAAAAAGGGAAAACCAAATACTCTTTTGTGGCTGGCTTACCGCAATTAAATAAAAGCACAGTGGATCCTTCATTGAGCTTCACAAGACCTTTTTCTCTGACGGCTATTACCGGAGAAAATGGCACGATCAGAACGATATGGAAAGAGGATGAACCTCTAAGAGGAATTGTTTTCGGTTCAGTAGCTCAGGGTAATGATTTCGTTACAGCAGGACCCAATCAGATTATCACCATTCTTCGCGATCCTCCAGGCTCTAACAGCAATTCATTCTTAGAGAAGGGTTCATCATTCACTACAACTACAAATTGGAGTACGTCCTTGACGAGTACCACTTCACTTAATGCATCATTTCTTCTTGGTGGTAAGATAGTAACTTGGGCAGGAGTGGGCGCAGGTGTCATCAAAACTGCAGAGGTCAAAAATTCAGTAGATCTAGGATTAGAACTTACTACATCCGTAGGTGCCAGTGGAGAGATCGTAAACACGGCCATCACAACGAAACGGTGGTCATCAAGTCAAAATCCATTTTTTGTGAGTGCTCAGGGTGATGTTTTTGTTGGAAATTCCACCAATATTGTTTTTGGATCTTCCATTGCAATTCAGCCTATTCCGGTGACGGATGAGGAATGTGCATCAGGTGAGTGTGACGGAATTCAGAATGGCGATTTCAAACTTGGACCTAGAATAGGTCTTCGATTGAATCCCGAATTCGGAACCATGTTCATCTATACGCAGGCTCACATTGAAGGAGCCCTGCTTCCGAATCTAAGAGAGTTGAGAAATAATTCCCTTTCTTATTCTCCAAATCCTGAGAATGTTATAGCAACTAATGAGGTAATTTATCTCTCCCTTGTGGCTCCTGACGATGAAAGGTTTGGTAGTCCTAACTATAGTAACAAATACTGGGGAGAAGAAGCTACTGCTGTGATCGGTAGGGGGCCCAGTTACCTTATTCTGGTACCTCCAGGCTTAGATTCTCTATTAGTGTCGGATACCATCTCTTATTTCAATAAACAAATTGAAGGCTGGGAAAGAGTTATGAGGGATAATGAAGAGGTAAAAGTTAAGGCCAAATTGCTTGAAAATATTTCCTTCGATGGAGGTAGCACCTATTCCAGTTCTGTGACAACAGAATCTTCGGGAGCTCTTGGCTACAATTTCAATGTAGCGTTAAATACCAAAATCGCGGCTCAGCGAGGATTTAAGTTTGATGGTTTAGGTGTTGAGCTGGGTATATCGCAATCCGTCTCTGTTGGAGGAGGTGGAGGAGGAGGAGTATCTTCATCTGAATCCACAACTTATGGGTATGAATTAATTGATGATAGCAATTCCGGCAGTCAGTCAGATTATTATTCCATTGACGTGAAAAAACCATCGGATGGTTATGGTCCTGTGTTTGTTACCAGAGCAGGCGTGACCAGTTGTCCATATGAGGGTGAGGCTAAGACCAAATATTTTGAGCCAGGACAGCACATCTTGAGTGTAGCTACCCTTCAAGTAGAAAAGCCGGAAATCACCATTGTGAATCCTCTGGTAGCCAATGTGCCTTCAAACAGACAAGCTGAAATCACTTTAGAGTTGAAAAACAATTCTGAAAACGAAGCTGATTTGTATTATAACCTGAATATGGTGGAAGTGACCAATTTCAACGGAGCGGTGTTGTCAATTGATGGCTCAGTGCTAACAGGCGATGGTCGGGAGATCAGAGTTCCTTATGGCACTACAGTGACTAAAATCCTGAAAGTAGCCAAAGGCTCAGATGATGTCAATGACTATGAAGACATTGAATTAAAATTTGGTTCGCAATGCGATGTAAGTATCTACGACACACAAACCTTCTCCGTCTATTTCCAGCCTGGATGTTCGGATATCAGTCTTGTGTCTCCGGTTGATAAATGGGTGATCAATACCAACACCGTACCTGAGAAAACGCAAAACATCGTATTCAATAACTACGATGTTCAAAATAGTCAATTTAAATATGTCAAGTTTCAGTACAAGGCCTCTAGTAGTTCTCAGTGGTTGACCAACATGATTTTCTATAATGGATTGCTAGTCGGCCAAGCAGAATTTGATGGGTTCGATGACCCAAAGTCATGGTTGGATCAATCAGGCAATACGCTGTACGCATGGGACATGAGTGATTTACCAGATCGAAAATACGATTTAAGAGTAGTTTCTGTTTGTGAAATTGCTCCGGGGCAAACTGCCGAAACGCCAAGCGACATTCACTCTGGAACTAAGGATGTAAAACGACCAGTCGTATTTGGAGCACCACAGCCTGCTGATGGCATCTTATCTGCTAATGATGAAATACTGATTCAGTTTGACGAAGTGATCGAAGATGGTCTGTTGACCCCATTCAATTTCTCTGTAAAAGGTGTGCTCAATTCTGCAAAAATTCGCCATAGTGCCAGTGTAGACTTTGATGGTGTAAATGATTATGTGAGAATTGAGGATGGACTTGATTTAACTAATAAATCATTTACCGTCGAGTTTTGGATCAAAAGGGATGAGTTGGGAAGAAAACAAGCGATCTACTCAAAAGGGTACAACGCAAGCAATATCTTCGAAATGGGGTTCAATGCATCGAATAAATTCTACCTGAATGTTGGCGGTGAAGTAATCACCTCGATTAACTCTTATACTGATCCTACCTGGAATCATTACGCGGTAGTTTATTCTTTTTCAGATCATAGCGTGACTGTTTTCAAAAATGATGAAAATGTGATCACTAAGACACCTCTTACAAACAGTTTCACAGGCCAGGGAAGCATTCTCCTTGGTAAATCGATGATCACTGATGCCGATCACTTAAATGGAAATATCCATGAGTTCAGGGTTTGGACGAAAGCCAGACAACTTGGAGATATCTATGCCAAGATGAGTACCATTCTTTCTGGTAAGGAAGTAGGTCTAGTTGGCTATTGGCCAATGGATGAAGCACTTGGAGATCGCGCCTTTGATCTGGCCAGATTCCGTCATGCAATTCTTTTTGCAGATTGGGAAGTATCTCCTAAGGGAAAAGCCTATGCATTCGATGGTGTGGATGACCATCTGGAAATCAATTCTGGTAGCACCATCGTGATCACAGACGAGATGGATTATACAATAGAGTTTTGGTTCAAGGGAACGCCCGGACAAACCAATACAGTCATGTTTTCAAGTGGAAAAGGTGACGGCTCAGACGTATACAACGATCCTACTAATAGTCTGAGTATCGGTTTCGATGCAGAAGGGCAATTGTTTCTGATCAATAATGGCGAAACATTGATGATTGAAGATAAGGACTATCTTGATGACAACTGGCATCATTTTGCCTTTAGTCTACTGAGACAAGCCAATGTGAATCTATCAATTGATGGCGAGCAAAAAAACAGTCTTACGGCTCGTAATTTTGGAGGGCTTTCAGGTGCCAGTATGACGATTGGTGCCCGAGGATACATTCAAAGTTTAAACACAAAAGTGTTTGATCAGCATTTTGATGGAAGCATTGATGAGTTTCGAATTTGGAAATTAGGCAAGAAACTTTCTCAGGTTAATCTCAATAGCAATTCCAGATTAATTGGTGATGAAATAGGGTTAGTATCTTATTACCCTTTCGAATATTACCAAGTCGTTACCGGAGTGAAAATCATGTATCCAAGCATAGCTGATCAGTGGATCAATCCATATGGGGACAATGCTGGAGATGCTACATCTGTAAGCGGAGCAAATTATTCAGATTTTACTCCAAACATTAAAGATGCCAGACCTGTTGACAAGATTGATTTTGATTGGGCTGTGAATGGAGATAAAATCATTATCACTCCCTCTAGTAGCTTCACTTCTTTAATAGAACAAACGGTATTAGAGATCACAATACAAAATGTGGAAGATTTGTATGAAAATCGATTAGCATCTCCTGTAAGTTGGACTGCCTTCGTAGATCGCAACCAAATTAAATGGGATACTGATCTGATAATAGCGAAAAAGCAATTATACGATGAACACAGCTTCACGATAGATGTAATCAATCATGGAGGTACCGAAAGCAATTTTGAGATTTCCAATCTTCCATTATGGCTAAAAGCCACACCTTCCTCAGGTGTATTGGCTCCTGCCTCTACCAAAAAAATTAAGTTGGAGGTGAACGAGGGTTTGAATACGGGAAACTACACGGAGGATGTTATTCTAACTTCAGATTTCGGATTTGATGAAAAGTTGACCATTGAGCTACAGGTATTTTCTCCGGAGCCCGAATGGAATACCAATCCTTATGATTTCCAGTATTCGATGAACCTTGTGGCACAGCTGGAAATTGAGGGAGTGCTCTCTTCAGATCGAAATGACCGTGTAGCAGCATTTGTTGGGGATGAAATTCGTGGCGATGCTAACCTTAAATACATAGAGGAATTGGATCTCTATGAAGTCTATCTTGACATATTTAGCAATACCCAATCAGGGGAAATCATGGAACTGAGGGTTTGGGATTCTGATAAAGGTGTTGAGTATAGAGATGTTACCCCAGTAGTCACTTTCAATTCCAATGAAGTAATTGGTACGCCAAGTAACCCGCAGTTAATAGAAGCTGGAGAGACTGGTGTGCAGTATATCACTTTCGAACGAGGCTGGACGTGGGCTTCTGTGAATATTAATTCACCTGTACTCAATGACATAAATACACTCATGGCAGACGTAGATGCTGCAACGGGTGATCAGATTAAAGGGGTATCTTCTTTTGATGTATTCACAGAGGGATTCGGATGGGCAGGTTCCTTGAGTACTAACGGAGGATTGGATAATGGCAAAATGTACTTGTTCAATCTCAGCGAACATGGCGAGTTAGCAATAACTGGATCTCAGGCAAGTCCTGCTACGGCTATCCAAATAGATAGTGGCTGGAATTGGATTGGATTCATACCAAGATTTAATATGACTTTAGAGGAAGCATTTGCGTTCTTTAATCCAACTACCGGAGACCTCATCAAAAGTCAATTTGCTTTTGCTGTCTATGATGAAAATCTCGGTTGGCTTGGTAGTCTGAATTACATGGAGCCAGGAAAAGGTTACCTGTACAATTCAGCTTCTGGTGGAACCCTCAGATATCCTGAAACCTCCTTGTTATCGGCCGGTAGATTGGCAAGAGTGAAAGAAATCTCGGATTTCAAATCAATGGATAGAAACAAGTATCCTTACACCATGACCATTCTTGCTGATATTGCAGATGTGCACATTGAAAATTTGGTGCTTGCAGCATATTCCGGTGATGAGTTAAGAGGAATTATCGAACCTGAAAATAGTTTATCAGAGGAGGAACTTTACTTTATGACCATCCACGGAAATGATGAGCTTGAGTCATTGAATTTCATTGCTTTTGATCCTAAGTCTGGAGATGCATACAGCTTAGATCAAACCATCACTTTCTCTGCCAACAATCATCGGGGAGATATGACCAACCCATTTGAACTGAATGGATTGACTCAAATTGTTGGAGATGATCAAAAAATCTTGGTATTCCCGAATCCATTCTCAGAAGAATTCATCGTAGACATTGAATCAGCTTCAGAGTTACCTCCCAAGGTAGTATTGACTGATATGTCTGGACGGCTGGTGAGTAAGCTTAAAGCGAAAAAATCTGGAAGAGGCTGGTCAATCAAATTTGTTGATGAAGAGGGATTGTTGGCTACAGGTATATATGTGTTGAGTGTTTATTCGGAAGGATCAGTTAAGTCACTAAACTTAATCAAAAAGTAAGATGAGAAAACTGATAATAGCTGTGTCATTACTTTTGTCCAC
The DNA here is from genome assembly GCA_964351885.1 of uncultured Marinoscillum sp. Lineage (GTDB taxonomy): Bacteria > Bacteroidota > Bacteroidia > Cytophagales > Cyclobacteriaceae > Marinoscillum. The sequence continues at coordinate 13,581 of CAYGPP010000054.1, read as the reverse complement.
CCAGGCGTGGACCCAGCAAAACGAACCAGATTGGTCCGTTAATCCTTCAGAATTCAATAACTCTATGTCAGTGGTAGGACGGGTGAAATTCAACCGGGAATTTTCTGTGGATGCATCTGATAGAATTGCTGCAATAGTGAATGGAAAAGTGAGAGGCGTAACTCAACTTCAGTATGAGCCGCTTACTGATGAATTTTTGGCCTATTTGATTATTTATGGCAATCAAGGAGGCGAAACGATCAATTTTACCCTATATGATGCAGATCAGGATCAGGTTTACGGTTCTTATAAAACTGTGGTTTTTCAGATAAATGGACTGATTGGCAACCTGAGAGATCCACTGATATGGTCTGAATTGTCACTTAATCCAGAAGCAGAATTAAACGAATTTGATTTTAAGGAAGTGCATGGTGATTTAGTCTGGGGAGATACGATTCAGGTACCTGTAAGAAATAAAACGGACATCAGCTGGCTTGCTGCAAAATTTGAAGTGTCCGAAAGAGCTACAGTGTGGGTTGACGATATTGAGCAAAAATCTGGAAGCACCCACAATGATTTCACTGAACCAGTGACTTATGCAATCATTGCTGAAGATGGACAAACCACTAACAAGTATGTGGTTAAGGTGATAGAGGCTAAGAAAAAAATGCGAGCGTATCCAATCCCTGCTAAACACAAAGTTAAAATCAAGTCAGAGGATGAGGACGATAATTTTAACATCGAGTTTATTACCATTCGGGATCTATCTGGCCGTATAATTAAGAAAAATGTCTATTTAGAAAATAACACTTTGTATGTAGATGATCTCAAGAATGGGATTTATTTAATGGAATTCCAACTATTTAATCAAACGATTTCTTTGAAGTTTGTCAAAAACTAAATTTTAAACAGGAAGAAAAATTCATCGCTTCAAATGCCCTGCCTTTAGGTGGGGCATTTATTTGAAATCACGGATTTATTTCCGTTAAGAGTAAAGGTCAAAGAGAGGAATAGTAGAAAGGCTACACCAATAGTTGTGGCTTTGGCTTTACAGGAGCTAAAATGTTCACTTCCAATTCAAGACAAATGGATGTATCTCATTTAAAGCCGGGTACTTATTTCTTGCGTATTCGTTACGAAGGAGAAATGCTTACACGGAAATTTATTAAGAAATAGCCTAACCAGTTATAGATGAACGAAAGCCTGTTCCTGTAAGGGAATGGGCTTTGTTTGTTATTTGAAGAGATTGTAGAATGCGTAATGTGTTTTACCTATTGCGTTTTTATGAAATCATCAATAACCGATCAGAACTTTCGATTAGTCATTCTTGAATAGCTGGTAAAATATACTTGCCCATCAGATCATCGACTTGATTTACATAAAATGGCCATTTCAAGTAATTTCCCTGAGTGATCACAATAACCATTTTCTGCTCCGGGAAAATATTAATGAAGTTTCCTCCATCACCATCGGCTGATAAGTAGTTCACTCCGCCCAAAGTCCTTAGCCAAAAGTGGTAGCTATAGTCGCCAGATGAAGTGCTTTCTTTCACCTCAAAACATTCTTTCACCCAGCTCTCAGGAATGACCTGTTCGCCATTCCACTTTCCATTATTCAGATAAGTAATACCTATTTTCAAAAGATCTCTTGAGCGCATATACATTCGAGCCGCTCCTTCAGGGTAACCGTCAGGTTGAGATTGCCATTTGTAATCTTTAATTCCGAGTTTAGCGTAGAAATTGTCATGAGCCCACCCTCGAACATTTCCGCCAGACATATTATCCATGCTCTTAATCAGGAGATTAGGTAAAGCGCTATTGTATCTCCACTCAAACCCTGGGCCTAGTCCTGGTCTGGTTAACACAAAATCTGCGAAATCTTCCGATTTCCACAAAAGTGACAAATCATCGGCTCCCCATTCATCCCATCGTAAACCAGAAGTCATGGTCAAGCAATCTTCAAAACTGATTTCGGCCTTTTTAGGATCCTCAAAATACTTGGAATAGCCAGGTAAATAGTCAGCAATTTTATCATCAACAGATATGGAGTTTTGATCTAAAGCTATCCCCATGAGGGTAGAGGTGAGCGCTTTATTAACGGATGCCACATAGTGCTTTTCTGTCCGAGACCACTGAATAGGCTCAGGACTAGGATCTACCACCACACCATTTTCAAATTGAATGGTATCGTTATTTCCAAAAAGATACTTTTCCAGTACTAGCTTATCGTCTTTATAGATCAAAACACTATGGATCTCCTTGTAGCCATCTCGGAAAAGCTTTTCCATTCCATTTTGAATCGTTTGCAAATCCATATTTACATCGGTAATGGTAGCGACATTGATTCCATCATTGAGCTGTACCGGTTGACTGTATATATAAATAGGTAATATTGTTTCAGCCAACTTTAGGATAGACTTTTGTCCATAATTGATGTTTGCTTCAATAGGTCTATAATCTTCGTGTGCTACTGAAACAGCCACACCCGAAAAACCATTTACCTCTATTTCTTCAATTTCGATCGAAGCAAGGTCATTTGATGTGAATTCAAAGTTTCCGTTTTCATCTGTGCTCGTAGAGGGCCCATTATCTAATATGGAGACTTTAGCGTTCGCCAGAGGGTCACCGGTAAATGCGTTAGTTACTTGCCCAGAAATAGGAGGGTTGATAGCGTCATCTTTATCACAACTAGCAATAAGGGCAATGATTCCTATAAGAAAGATGCACCGTGCAATATTGGATAACTTCATTTGGTGCGATTGTAGTGTGATTAATAATTAATTAGATGATGAAATTACTTTCATGCCACCAAAATTAGGTAATAATGATTAGGGTATTATATCCTTTTTCAATGAGAGCCTCAAAATGAAATTGTCATACAATAAGTCTATTAGCCTCCTGGCTTAAACGAATCTGCTAGCTTCATTCATCGCTTTCTTTATTCCAAGACACATGCTAAAACGAACACCAGAAAGAGTCTTCAAATTTCTACGAGTTTTAATGAAGAGCATAGTTACCTTTATATAATGCCGTTTTAATGTTGTTTAGTTCGTGTTATGTTTCGTTATTTGTTTGAGCATCCCCTTAAAGATAAACCCATGAAATGGAAGTACGGCATACCAATATAGCCTCCCTGCCAATCCCAAAGGTCGGAAAGTAGCAGTTTGCTGTAATTGATCGTGAACAATTTTGAACTCTAACCAAGCCTCTCCAGGCAGTTTCATTTCAGCAAATAGGAGTAAACGTCCTTCCTCTTTGTTGGCATACAATACGCGCCAAAAGTCTATTGAATCTCCGACGTTTATGGTAGATGGATTAGTCCGACCTCTTCTAAGTCCAACGCCCCCAAATAGTTTATCCATATAGCCTCTCATTTTCCATAACCAGTTGCCATAGTACCAACCAGTGCTTCCACCGATACTCCAGATTTTCTCAATGCAAGCTTCACGGTTTTCAATGGTCATGGAGCTGTGATCCTTAAAGCACCCAAACGAAGGCACTTCGATAAACTCAGAGATGTTATAGTTTAATCCACTACTAGAATAAGCATCTTTCCAACTAGAGAGAATTTCGTTGTTTTCAATTTTGCTGAAAGCCCGTTTTAAAGCTTCTTTATAGCTTAAGGGTGTTATTCCAAGAATAGTGTTCAACTCATTATTGCGACAAATCACCTCTATTTTCATACTGTGCACAAGCGATGTGGCAAGCTTGTAAGATGTAGAGGTAACAAAATAAAGCCAGTACGAGGAAAGCTTAGGAGTCATTACAGGAACAACGAAAATCTTACGTTTCAAATTCCTGACTTGCCCGAAATCCAAGAGCATGTTTTTGTATGACAAAACATCTGGCCCACCAATATCAAAATTTTGATTAAAGGTTTTTGGGTTGAATAGTGACTTGGAAAGAAATGCAATGACATCTGAGATTCCGATAGGTTGACATTTGGTGTGCAGCCATTTTGGAGTTATCATAACGGGTAGTTTTTCAACTAAATCCCTTATGATTTCAAAGGAAGCGCTACCAGATCCGATAATAATGCCTGCCCTCAATGCCGTAAAATTATAAGCTCCTTTGCTAAGTTCTGTCTCCACATTTTTCCTAGAGGTCAAATGCTTCGAGAGTTCTTTTTCATTAACAATTCCGCTTAAATAAACAACGTGTTTTACTTTAGTTCGCTTAAGTGCGTTTCTGAAATTAATAGCGGAGGTTTCTTCCAAAGATTGATAGTCATCAGATGAAGACATGGAGTGTACCAGATAAAATGCACCATCAATATCTTCTGGAATACTTTCTAGTGAGGTTTGATCTAGCAAATCGAGTTTGAGTACGGTAATACTTTCTCTTAGTGAATCCGGTGGATTGAATCTTTTGATATCTCTCACACAGCAAACTACTTCATGCCCTAATTCAATTAGAACGGGGAGTAGCCGCTTACCAATATACCCTGTTGACCCTGTAAGTAGTATTTTCATTTAATCGACCATATTGTCTACAGATGATGCTGGACATGTAAATCTAGGAGATTTTGATTGGCTACCAAACCACTCAATTTGAATTGAGTATACTCTTGGGTTATTGTACCCAGAGGAGATTTGAATCGCTACTCATTACCCATTCACTTGATTAGGCTTTCTTGCTACGTAATATTAGGTTTACCTTCTAGTATGAAGGCCTCTTCAAACAATAGTAAAATACTGCGGAATGAGTCCCTTTATTTTTTTTAATGTCTCATCTACAGATAGTTCACTCATGCCTCCAGCAGCATTGGCGTGTCCACCGCCATCAAAATGCTCAGTGGCCAAGAGATTGACAGGGTTGTCATTTCCTTTTGATCGGAAAGATATCTTCATGATTCCATCACGCTCTGTATAGACAATGGCCGCTTTCATTCCTTTGATAGATAATGCAAGGTTGGCAAGACCATCCGTATCACCTTTTTGATAGTTATACTTTTCAAGTTCTTCTTTAGACATAGGAATAATCGCCACATGATGCTCGTGCATGATTTCGAGCTTTTCGCTCATGGCAAAACCTTGTAATCTCAGACGGCTTTCCGTGTTGTTATCACTTAATGTTTCATGGATCAGGTGATGTTGCACTCCTGCAGCCAACAGTTTGGCAAGCGCTATGTGCGTACTAGGAGCCACAGAGGAAAACCGAAAACTACCGGTATCAGTAAGTATGCCTAGGTACAAGGGAGTGCCTATTTTTTCGTCCAGCATGTCGATGTGTCCGGACTGGTCGATAAGCGCCACAATCAACTCCGCAGTAGAGGATGCCGATGTGTCTGACACGGTGAGGTCTGTAAACACTTCTGGATCCAAGTGATGATCAATCATGATCTTCTTACATGTAGAAGCTTCCAGTAACTCTTGCATTGCAGGCCCTACACGATCTGTTCCATTATAATCTAAGCAGAAGATCAAATCCGCCTGAGAGAAAGCGGAAGTAACACGATCAGGCTCGTCACTCATCACTACGATAGGAGAGGTGCCAAGAAACTCCAGAAACTCGGGAGACCCATCAGGGTGACAAATGACCGCTTTCCTTCCGATTTTTTCTATGAAATGCAATAAGCCGAGACTACTCCCAACAGAATCTCCATCAGCCGACTTGTGCGCTGTGATCACGATATGCGAAGCACCTAATATTTCATTTACGATGTGTTGGTATGTATTCATTCGTGGTAATTGTAAAATGGCGTTAGCTCCTCTCGTCAGTTATGAGATTCCTTGAAGCGCGCGAAGGTAATCGCTTCGGGAGCCGAACTATACTTGAATGGCGAATAGTTTGCTTTTCATTATTGGACAACATGGAAGCCAACACTGATTGAGTGAACAGCTGACGTATCCTTCATTTCTTTTACAAGAAGCCAGAAAGAAGACTTAGTATTCCTTTGAGTATTTATATTTTTATATTATCTGAATGTTATCTACGATTAACCATCAATAGATTATAACGTTTTAGTAAGCAAATTTAGGTTTGGCTTAATGGAATTTAGAACGCTGGTTCCGAGCGATCGTTTCTTTTTTCTTTTCTGAGAATCTTCACAATACGATTATAAAAGACCTCTGATAAATTCCAGTTGTATCCATTAAAATTTGTTGTATTCATGAATTGAATAACAACCGTATCTATGTCTTTGTGGTATTTTGCAATACTCTGATAGCCAAGAATCAGTCCTGTGTGTTCGTATACATATATTGAGGAATAGATTTCTTGTTCCTTTTCATTTAGCAAAGAGCCATCGTTTAATGCCCTCAGGAATATGCCCACATCTTGTGCCGTAGCTATCATTGAGCCGCTGGTTCCTACAAAATCATAAAACTTCATGTCTTCTTCATACCCTACATAGTACCCACTCGAAACTTCTTCTAAATTCGTTTCACTCAGCAAACTGTAAGTGTTATTTAGCTCAAGTGGTATCAAAATCTCCTTTTTGATATATTGGTGATGACTATATCCCAAGGTTTGATCAAGGATTTCACCAATTAAAAGATAGTTGGTGTTTGAGTAACCATATTTTTTATCAGGTTTGAAATAAGCAGGCTTATCCAGTACCAAGTCAAGCGATTCTTTACTGCTTTTTGGTGTTATATTCCAATTCCAATAACCTGGATGATCAGTGTAATTAGGAATGCCACTTCGATGTTGTACCATTAACTTTAAACTTATTTCGTCCGAATTTTCAATTCTTCCTGCAAATTCTGGTAGGTAATAAGCCAGCGTTTTGTCCAATGACAAACGTTTTTCATGAACCAATTTGGCGACAGCAACAGCAACATATAGCTTACTGATACTGCCAATCTTGAACAAGGAATGTGGATCAGCGGGTATCTTATCCGCTCTATTTTTCAAGCCGGAAGCATAGTAAGCTGCTGGATTACCAGCCTGATCAACATACACGATCATGCCATCAAATCCATAGCCAATGGCATCATTCACTTGCTCTTGGATGGTATCCGGTAGCGGCATTATCCATGCTTTTACGATTATCCATGGTATAAACGCCATGGAGATTGCGGTACCAGCAGCCAATGCTATTCTGATCATAAGTATTCTTTGTTTCTTCGTCATACATTATTCTATTCTAGAAAGGACATTAAGAATGGGTCAAAACCTATCTGTTGCCAATTACTACCCCAATTCATGAGACTAACATAATTCATAATTGGGCTTCAATATTATCGATCATAATTTCAACCCAAAGAGAGGTCGCACAAATTTTATTCTTCTCAATACAAACTCATAGGTAACGAAACACCCAATAAACGTAAAGATCGCAACGAGCAGGAACTTTAAGATAGCAGATATCTCTAGCGGAAATACCAGCCAAGATGCCAGATAAAGAAATACCATATGTAGGATATATATCGGGTAGGCTGCCTGACTTAAGTAGGATAAGGCTTTACTTGGCTTATTGAGGTATCTGTGTCCAAAACCAAAAAGTGTGAATATCCAAAGGTTGGATTCAATCGACTTTAAATAATATGGCGCGTTGAACTCACCTTCCATGAAGCGTAGGATATATAATGTAGAGGCAAGAGCCAACAACAACCATCTCCATTTGGTGACTGTACGCCAATACGCTTGTCCACTATACACACAAATAAAACCTGATAGGAATGCGAGCATACCGATCCAATACCCATGACCAGTCATGGCATACATCTCAAAACTCTCCGGTTTTACCAACTCAGCTTCAACAATAAATGGAATCATCAAGAGCAATAGTCCAGCAGGATTGCTCATCAACTTATTCATCATGACAGGAAATTTGCCTTCAGGGTGCTTTTTTAGATAAAAAAACAATGGAAAAAAGATCAGTACATAAGTGAAAATGTTGCCAAGAAACCAAAGGTGTGCGGGGTTGACATCATAACCCATATCTTGATGGTAATAGTTCTTCCATAACCATATATGCAATGGTACAATAGCTAGCATGCCAAAAACATAAGGTATTAAAATACGCTTAGTACGCTCGATTAGGAGCGCTTTCCAGTCACGTCTTTGTATCGCGAAATAGACTCCCATTCCTGAAACAAAGAACAGTAAGGGGATACGCCACACATTTAGCATGGCCATAGGTGTCCAGATCCATACTAAAGACTCATCATTCTGAATAAAACCAATGAATACTCCCCATGGTTGAAAGCCAATGGATATATGGTATATCACCAATAATCCAATAGCGATCACCCGCAACCAATCAATGTCGTATCTCCTGTTGTTTAACATGGCTTGACTATTACTTATTATTTTTAATCATTTCGGCAATCACAATACGGTTTGCTTTGAGTTGATCATAGTCTAGTTTTAGTCCAAACGGGCCCAGATCTTTACTGAGTTGATCATAGATAGGCTTCAGATCATCGAATGAGGCAGAAACTGACTCCAATGCGGTTGCTTCGTAGCTATTTCTAATGGTAACATCAGCTTTATTGTCAAGCAGTGCCTTTACAATATCTTTTCGACCAAAAAAGGCTGCTGTGTGTAGAGGTGTTGAGCCATCTGCGCTTTTTTCACTTAGGTTGGCTCCACCGGCTATCAGTAGGCGCGCAACTTCAGTTTTACCAAATGTAGCAGCAATGTGCAGGGGAGTTGATCCATAGTCATCTTTTTGGTTAAGATCTGTTTTTGCTGCAACATGTCCCTTTATTGCGTCTATATTTCCGAAAAATGCGGCTTCCTGAATAGTGGTACTAGGTGCTTCTATTTTAGCTTCTTTAGCAGACTTCTCTGTGGCCTGATTGCAAGAAAAAGTTCCTACAAGGAGAATGGTCATACTTAAAGCGAACCATTTCTGAACTGTTGTCATTTTTAACGTTTTCATCATTTCGTGTTTAGGTTTTCAATATTTATTTAGATGAGACAAAGTTCTGGAGAAGATTAAACTGCGACTATACAACGATGCTGCAAGAGATATGAGCTATGCGCTTTGTGTGGAAACTATGATGATGGCCTATAAACTATGACGCAAAAGGCTCAAATTGACCTGTTGTGAGTGGTATTTAAATTGACGATTATTGTGCTTACACTTACAATGGTATATGTCTGATTATCTAAACGCCAAAAGCGCATTTCTTCAGAGAGTAGTTGCGATAACTGAAGCTAATCTGTCAGATGAGCGTTTTGGTGTATCCGAATTGGCAGAGAGTATTAACATGAGTAGGTCAAACTTGCTCAGAAAAGTAAAGCAAGAAACTGGCGAATCGGTAAGCGTGTTGATCAGAAATGTAAGACTGCATAATGCTAAGCTCCTTTTGAAGGATGAGTCATTTACAATTTCAGAGATTTCCTACAAAGTTGGTTTTAGCAGTAGTTCGTATTTCACAAAGTGCTTCAGAGAGTTGTATGGGTATACCCCTGGAGAGACTAGCAGTAGAGCCCAGCTTGAGGAAGAGAAAGTGTTAGTATTTGATCCAACAAGTGGATTTGATAAAACAAAAGGAAAAGTAATAGGTCTAGGCCTCCTGGTCACAATTGTAGTGATAGTCTCAATAGCCTTATTTGTATTATCAAAAGAGGAGCAGAGTACTCCAAAAGGTCTAAGCAGGTCCATCGCAGTATTGCCTTTCAAGAACGATAGTGCCGATAGCTCGAATGTCTATTTCATGAATGGTCTTATGGAAGCTATTCTTGACAATTTCCAAAAGATTGAAGACATCAAAGTGACGAGCAGGACAAGTGTTGAGAAGTATCGAACGATATCTAAGACCATTCCTGAGCTTTCAAAGGAACTCAATGTGAGTTATTTTATTGAAGGTAGTGGGCAGAGAATTGGCAATGAGATCCTATTGACCATTCAGCTAATAGAAGCCCCAAGTGACAAACACCTCTGGTCCAAAAGGTACAAGCGGGAGATGAAGGATGTTTTCGACTTGCAAAGTGAAGTGGCCAAAAGCATAGCGAGCGAGATTAATGCAATCATTACTCCCGAGGAGAATGAAAGGATAGAATCTGTTCCTACTAATAATCTTGTGGCTTATGACTACTACCTCAAGGGTTTGGTATTATTGAGAGACGAAACGGGAAACGGCTTAGTTGAATGTATCGAGCAATTTAAGAAGGCCATCCAAGAGGATGGAGAGTTTGCCAATGCATACGCTTATATAGCAGTAGCGTACTACTACCTAGACTGGTATCAAGCAGAGAAGAAGTATACCGAAGAATTAAAGAATTATCGGGATAAAGCCATGCTTTTGGATCCTGATATTGGTGAAAGCCTTATAGCTAATGCGCTATACTTCATGCAAAAAGAGGAGTATGAGCAAGCGATTAATTCGTTTGAAAAAGTATTGCACTACTATCCTAATACGCCTTGGATACATAATTTCCTTTCTAACATTTACGCTTATATACTACCCAATACAGAAAAGTATCTGAGGCATGCTCTTCAGGGTATTCAGTCTGCCGTCGCAGGTTCTGATTCCACAACTGCGAGCTACACGTATTTGCACTTGAGTAATGCTTTGGCTCAAAATGGTTTTATAGATGAATCTGAAACCTTTATAAAAAAGTCGCTGACTTACAGTCCTGAAAATTTGTATTCTCAATCGTTGTATGCCTATATCAGTTTTGCAAAGCATTTAAATCTGGAACGTACCAAGTCCGAGTTAAAAGAGATCCTACAGAAGGATACTTCTAGAATTGATATTATTCAGGAGATAGCAAAAGTCGCTTACACCTTGGGAGCATATGACGAAGCGTGGGTCTACTATGAAAGGATGATTCAGATCAAGTCCCAATTACAACTGGATCTTTATCGGAGCGAAGATCTTAAAATTGGTTTTGTGTTAGACCAACTAGGGAAAAGGGGAGAAGCAAAAGCCTATTATGATAGTCATCTCGTTTATTCTGAAAATGACCAATCCTTATACAAAGAATTAAGCCTATCATCTTATTACGCAACTGTTGGTGACATAGAAAAGGCGATGGATTATTTCAAGGCTTTTTCTGAGCAGGATAATTATCAATATTGGCTCGTGTTGTTTTTAGAAAAAGATCCCATTCTTTTACAAATGAAGGATCATCCTGATTTTAAAAGCACCATAAAAAAGATCAATGATAAATTTTGGAGTGAACACGAAGAGATAAGAGGGATGCTCGAAAAATAAGGTATGCTTATGCCAATGAAAAAGAATTTGTAGCGGATGAGATCCCAAATGAGGTGGAATAAAAAAAGCCTTGATATTTCTATCAAGGCCTTTGTAGTAGCGGGAACAGCTCTTTGTATCAAGTTGGTTATTAAGAAGTTAATGCTTATTAATGCTATTTCTAATAATTAAGCCCTAAAGGCACTAAACCTCTAATATTGTGTTTGGTTGAATTTAAGAAAATTCATCACTATCTCAAAATATTATTGTTTTGATAAACATTAAACTCGAGTAGAATTGAACTTCTAATTTTCTTGAATTATCAAGTTAAAATTTTTGAGTTGACCTACTGGTTTTTAGCGTATTCTATATTCCCATCACTCTTTTAGGACCAATTATTGAGAATTTAAAAATTAAATACCCTCTTATATTCCTATTTTTCATAAATTTCCAATTTACAAAAGTCATTAACTCAGTTTGGGACAACTAAAACATAGCACAGATAAGAAGGTAATCAAGCTCACAAAGGAAATTAACATTGCGAGTCAATCATCAGTAGTTGATGAAAGGTTGATTTGGGATCGATTTACAAAGGGTGACGATCAAAGTTTAGTTTACATATATCGAGAGTACGCAAATGTCCTTTACAGATATGGCAGGCAATTTACTACTAGACAAGAGTTTCTTAAGGACTGCATTCAAGAGTTGTTTTATGATTTAATTGATAAGAGGAAAGGCTTATCTCAGACACAGTCAATAAAGGGATATTTATTCGTTTCTCTTAAAAGAAAAATAATTCGTGATTTGAAAAAGGAAGAGAAACTGATTCTGGATGAAGACGGTTTTAATTTTTCTTTGGTAACTGATGCGGTTTCTATTTCTCCAGGTTTAGACGAAAGAGATCTTTCTGTAATTCAACGTAAACTTAATAATCTACCAAAAAATCAAAGAGAGGTAATCTTATTGCATTTTTATGAGGGTCTTAGTTATTCTGAAATTGCTGAAATTATGAACATTAAGGTAAGATCCGCTCGGGTGTTAACTTATCGTGCCCTTGACTCACTTCAAAAAGAACTCGGACCTCACAAAGACTCTCTTCTTATTTCTCTTCTTATATCGGGTCTGAGTATTTGAAATCTCAAGTCTTGATATTTTCTTGGTAAAAGGTGTTTAAAATTGATTTGATGCTATTTCTAATGCTCTTTAAAATCTTTTTATTGAAATAAATTCATTTTGGTGTGCACATTTCGTTTTGAGGTGTCTTTTTCCTTTTAGTTAAGCGCTGATAAGCTCAAATGGACCAAGAACATTCACATATTACTGACTCACTCAAGAATGAATACTTCATTCAATGGGTTATTAAACCAACTGAGGAGTCAAACTACTATTGGTCAAAGTGGCTAACCGCACATCCTGATAGAGCTCAAGATGTGAAATCGGCAAGAAACCTCTTGCACTCAACTAGGTACAGTATAGACGAATACATGCCCGACGATGATTACTCTGAAGTATTGGAGAACTTGGTAAACTATAACCAGGCGCAGAAAGCAAAACCTCGAAGTGCTCAAATCTTTTTCTGGAAACCTCTAAGGATCGCAGCTTCGGTTTTATTGGTGATTTCAATAGGATTTATTCTTCTTAGTTATTCTAAATGGATATCAAAAGAGGAGCCAGTAGCGTCTGCTTCCATTACCAAATTCACTAAGTGGGGTCAGAAGAGAACTATCAATCTACCCGATGGCTCAGAGGTCAAGTTAAACTCAGGAAGTTCTCTTATTTACCCCGAGCGCTTTGAAGGAATTACTCGTGAAGTTGAGTTGATCGGGGAGGCGTTTTTCAGCGTCCGCAAGAATGCAGAGAAGCCATTCATTGTAAAAACCAAAAATCTAAGCACCACCGTCTTAGGTACTTCATTCAGTGTAAGTGCATATTCTTATATGCCTTCAACACTCGTAACATTATTAGAGGGAAAAGTGAATGTAGAGCCTATTAAGGGCCAAGCATCCAGTTCAATTGAATTAATAGAACTTAATCCAGGCGAGCAAGCAGAGCTCAATTTGACTAACGGCAAATTTTCTAAAAGTGAAGTTGATCTGAAGAAGTTTCTTGCTTGGAAAGATGGTGTGTTATACTTCGAGCGTGAGCCACTTGAAAAAGTATTCAATAGACTTTCGAAATGGTATGGAGTAGAATTTGAAGTCTCGGATCAACTCCTAGAATCAAAATGTAAGCTAGACGGTGAATTTGATAATGAGTCGCTGGAAATAGTCCTTAAAAGTATTTCCATAGTGTATGGATTTGAATATGAAATTGATAAAAATAAAAATATGATAGTGATCAGAGGAGATACATGTGAGTGACAAAAAAAAAGGAGCCTGTTCTGCGGCAACAGAAACAGGCTCTACTTAGAATATTAATTATAAAAATTAATCACATCAAACTTATGAATTTTTCATTAAGGAGGCTAATTATGTTAGCGGGTAAAACATCTATACGCGTATTTATAC
>CAYGPP010000053.1:0-22133 GCA_964351885.1 uncultured Marinoscillum sp. | reverse complement strand
GTTTAGCCTACGAATCAAACGGGTCGGTATATTTTGATATCTCAAAGTATAGCGCTGACTATAACTATGGAAAGATAAGTGGACGAAAAACCGAAGATTTACTCAACCAAACAAGAGATTTAGATGGGCAATCAGACAAGAAAAGTCCATTGGATTTCGCGATTTGGAAAAAGGCTTCTCCAGAACACATTATGAGATGGAAAACACCATGGAGTGAAGGTTTTCCAGGGTGGCATCTGGAATGCTCAGTAATGAGTACGAAATACCTTGGGAAACAATTTGATATCCATGGGGGTGGCATGGATCTAAAATTCCCACATCATGAGTGTGAGGTTGCTCAAAACAAGGGAGCGCACGGTCATGATGGTGCCATCTATTGGTTACATACCAATATGCTTACTGTAAATGGCACAAAAATGAGCAAGTCACTTGACAATTCATTTTTACCAAGAGAGCTCTTTACCGGTGATCACCCTCTACTAGAACGGGGGTACAGCCCAATGACAGTAAAATTTTTTATGCTTCAGTCACATTATGCAAGTACAGTAGATTTTTCAAACGAAGCACTCAACGCAGCTCAAAAAGGGTTTACCAAATTGGCTAATGGCTTGCGACTTTTTAAAAAATATGAATTCGAAGGCTCAGATGTTCCACTCAATGAAAAGCAAGTTGATCAAATAAATAAAATCTGCGATAATTGTCACTTCGCTATGAATGACGATTTTAATACTGCCTTAACTATTGGTCACCTCTTCAACTTGGTGAAAAAAATCAATTCTATACAAACGGGACAGCTCAGCATGGCTGAAATGGGTAAGGAAACCTTTGATCGAATGAAGTCTACATTCATTACATTCACTGAGGATATTTTGGGATTGCAATTAGAATTATCTGTAGCCAGTGAAAAACTAATTGAGATAATTTTGACGGAGTATAAAGAAGCCAAAGAAGCTAAGAACTATGATAAAGTTGATGACTTAAGAGCACAGCTTAAAGCCCATGGAGTAGTGATAAAAGATTTGAAAACTGAAATTGATTGGGCACTGGAAGAGTAAAAAGTCATTTAACCTCAAAAGCAAAAAATCCTTCCCGACTATCGTCGAGAAGGATTTTTTTAGTGGGCTTGCAGCTTTTCCTTATGTTTTTTAAGCTGCCTCCTCAAGGCCTCAATTGCTTCATCCGCTCCTGCCTCAAACGATTTTGATCGCTCTTTAGCAAAAAGCTGATTCCCTGGGATATTTAGCTTTATCTCTATTAGTTTATTCTCCCGCGAGTCGTCCTGCTCTACACGCATAAATACTTCTCCGTCAATTATCTTATCGAAAAAGGTATCCAGTTTATTCGCTTTAGTTTGAATGAAATCGACCAGAGTTTGGTCAGCGTCAAAATGAATAGAATGCATTTGTAGTTTCATAATAATAGAATTTAAATGGTTAAACAATTACGCTTTTGGATGAGCTTGATCAAATACAGCTTTGAGCTTATCCATAGAATTGTGGGTATATACTTGGGTTGCCGCAAGGCTGGTATGACCTAATAGATCCTTTACCGCATTTAGATCAGCTCCTTTATTCAATAAATGGGTTGCAAATGTGTGCCTCAGGACATGAGGGCTTTTCTTGGATATAGTAGTAACCAGCTCTAAGTAGACTTTTACCTTTCTGTAAACGAACATTGGGTAAAGTTTTTGTCCACGATCAGTCAGCAATAACATATCCATGTTTGGGAATAAAGCTCTTTTCAGTGATTGGTATTCTTTGATAGTTCTAACGAGAAACTGACCAATTGGTATGACTCTTTCTTTATTTCTTTTTCCAAGCACTTTAATGGTACCCTGAAATGAGTTGACGTCTGTATCTTTTAGATTAATTAGTTCATTGAGTCTAACCCCTGTCCCATACAACAACTCTAAAATCAGTTTATCTCGTTTACCTTCAAAATCTGAGCTGAATTCAACTTTTTCTAATAAAATATCCATCTCAACTTCTCGGACAAAACTCGGAAGTTTCTTTTCGGTTCTAAGAGGTTTTAATCGGTTAGCTGGATTCTCATTGACATACCCTCTAACCAGCAAGAACTTATAATAAGACTTGAGGGTGGCAATCTTACGATTAACAGATGTGGGTGCAAGACCTGACTCAACTAGATCAACAATCCAGCCTCTGAGATGATTATAGGATACCTCTTCAGTATTGCAGATATCTAGATTTGCCGATAAAAACTTTTCTAATTGTACTAAATCTCTGCGGTAACTTTCTGTGGTATGCTCGCTTGAGCGCTTTTCGTACCTGAGATATTTAAGAAAGGAATCAATCATTAAGTCAGCATTTTCCTGAAAGGAAGAATACTAACTTAATGATTAAGTATGATTTAATCCACTTGGTGGATTACTTATTTTCTGCTTCGCGAAGGTGCTGGATGTATTCAGCCTTAATTACTTCGAATCTTCTTTTTACAGAAGGCTTGGTGAACGCTTGTCTTGCTCTTAATTCTCTCAGTACTCCAGTTTTTTCAAACTTCTTCTTGAACCTTTTAAGTGCTTTGTCGATAGACTCGTTATCCTTTACAGTTACTTCAATCATCGTGTTTTTCTATTTGAGCATGCAAAAGTAGAAGAAATTTTAATGTGAGCAAAGTATTATTTCAATACTTCTCTTGCAATGACTAATTTTTGAATCTCAGAAGTGCCTTCTCCAATGGTACAAAGCTTCGCATCTCGATAGTATTTTTCAACAGGATAATCCTTCGTATATCCGTAACCGCCAAAAATCTGAACGGCATCATTGGCTACCTCAACAGATATTTCAGAGGAATACAATTTCGCTTGAGCTGATATTTCCGTAACTGGTTTTCCTTGATTCTTTAATTCTGCTGCTTTGAAAGTGAGCAATTTAGCCGCCTCGACTTTAGTCGCCATTTCAGCAATTTTGAATGATATGCCCTGAAAACTTGCAATAGGCTTACCAAATTGATGTCTTTCCTTTGCGTAGTTGACAGATGCATTGAGAGCTCCTTCGGCTATTCCACAACTTAGTGCAGCAATCGAGATTCTTCCTCCATCTAGAACTTTGAGCGATTGAACAAATCCATCCCCCACGCTTCCTATTAAGTTTTCAGATGGAATCCGACAATCTTCAAAAATCATTTCTGCCGTTTCAGAGGATCTCATTCCTAGTTTATTCTCTTTTCTCCCCCCTCTGAATCCATTCGTGCCTCTCTCCACTAAAAAAGCGGATGAATTTCTGGAAGTTCCAGTATCTCCTGTCCTAGCAATCACTACCGCAACATCTCCTGATATGCCATGTGTAATAAAGTTTTTAGCTCCGTTTAATACCCATTCACTTCCCTCTTTAACCGCGGTAGTTTTCATGTTTCCGGCATCTGATCCTGTATTTGGCTCGGTGAGACCCCATGCTCCAAGCCACTCGCCTGTCGCTAGTTTTGTTAAGTACTTGCTCTTCTGATAGTCATTTCCATGTTGTAAAATATGACCGCAGCATAAGCTATTGTGGGCAGCCATTGATAATCCAATTGAGCCATCAACTTTGGCTAACTCTATAATGGCTGTAACATATTCATGATATCCAAACCCGGATCCTCCATAAGACTGAGGGATCAAAACGCCCATTAGTCCAAAATGACCTAGTTTAGAAAAAAGTTCTCTTGGAAATTCCTGACTTTCATCCCACGCTTGTTTGTAGGGTTCTATTTCCTTGATACCGAACTCTCTGATCATGTCAGAGATCATATTTTGATTCTCAATGCTATCGGGGCTCATGATTTGGGGTGTTTATAGTGTAA
Organism: uncultured Marinoscillum sp.; assembly: GCA_964351885.1. Classification (GTDB taxonomy): domain Bacteria; phylum Bacteroidota; class Bacteroidia; order Cytophagales; family Cyclobacteriaceae; genus Marinoscillum. The sequence continues at coordinate 18,332 of CAYGPP010000053.1, read as the reverse complement.
ACTAAGCAATGTCGTTGAAGTTCAACATGTAACGTCTTTTTGGCTTGTTTAGATCATCCAAAGTCGATGTTTTTAAAATCAAAAAAGCTACTTTTGCCTTCTTTAAGAATCAAACAAACTCTCAACATATGAAAATCGCTGTAGTAGGAACAGGGTATGTAGGCTTGGTAACAGGGACGTGTTTTGCAGAAACAGGTAACCATGTCACCTGTGTAGATATAGACAAAAAGAAAGTAGAAATGCTTAGTAACAAGCAAATCACAATCTATGAGCCAGGGCTTGAGGTGTTATTCGAAAGAAATATAAGACAAGGAAGACTAGAATTTACAACCAATCTCGCTGAAGGAATTAAAGGTGCCAAAATCATATTTCTCGCCCTCCCAACACCTCCTGGTGAAGATGGTTCTGCTGATCTCAAATACGTACTTAAAGTAGCTGAAGACTTAGGCCCTTTACTTGATGAGTATGCAGTGATCGTTGATAAGAGTACCGTTCCGGTAGGAACAGCTGATAAAGTACACGCGGCAATTGCAAAAAACGCTAAAGTAGATTTTGACGTAGTTTCAAACCCTGAATTCTTACGCGAAGGTGTCGCTGTTGATGATTTTATGAAACCAGATAGAGTGGTGATTGGTGCTGAATCTGATAAAGCTGTTAAGGTGATGGACAAACTTTATTCCCCATTTGTGCGCCAAGGCAATCCGATTATTTTCATGGATATTAAGTCTGCTGAGCTTACTAAATATGCAGCTAATTCATTCTTGGCGACTAAAATCACTTTCATGAATGAAATTGCTAACATGTGTGAGCTTTTGGGAGCTGATGTGGATATGGTGAGAAAAGGAATGGGAACTGATACAAGAATAGGAAAGCGATTTCTTTTCGCTGGTATCGGTTATGGAGGAAGTTGTTTTCCAAAAGACGTTCAAGCTCTGGCTAAATCTGCAAGCCATGCAGATTATGATTTCAAAATCTTGAATGCGGTAATGGAAGTCAATGACATCCAAAAAGAAAAGCTCATTGAGCCTTTAAAAGAATATTTCAAAGGAGACCTAACTGGTAAAACTATCGCAATTTGGGGACTAGCCTTTAAGCCATATACGGATGATATTCGTGAGGCCCCTGCCTTGGAAAATATCACAAAGCTCCTAAGCCTTGGCGCTAAGGTACGGGCCTATGATCCAGAGGCAATGGAGAATGTAAAAGAGATATTCGGTGATAAGATTTATTTCGCTGAAGATGAATATGATGCTGTCGAAGGTTCTGATGCCCTAATGATCATGACCGAGTGGCCTGTATTCAGAACTCCTGAATTTGACAAGGTAGAAGCAGCACTTAGCAATAAAGTGATCTTCGATGGTAGAAATCTATATGATTTAGGTCTAATGGAGGAGCTAGGATTTAAGTACCATAGCATTGGTAGAAGGAAAATCTAAAAATTATAATTAATTAGATCTAAGCGATAAAGGCTCCAAATTGGAGCCTTTTTTATTACCTCTTTATATCGTTTAGCTGCCAATCATAATCTTTGTATTCGATTTCAGTATCCTTCTCTATTTTAACATCCGCATATAGATTAATGAACGCTCTAACGGGCATGACATTTTTGAAATCTCCCCTGAACCAAGAAAAAATCTTTGATAATTGAGCGTTCTTCTGGGAGATTTCATTTCTGAAGCTATCATTAATAAATTGTCTTGCCTGATCATCCAATTGTTCATCTAATTTCTTGGCATCAAAAGCTTCATTTCTTAATCTAGGACAAGAATACGAGGCGCAATTCAATGCGAAGTGAACTCGAGGCTCCTCCCATTTATCGCGTAGAATACCGTGCTCAATATTATTTAGATCATAAGTCTCACCTCCTATTTCAATGAACTTGATATCCCACGGAGTATTGACAAACGGCACCTGAATGCTACTGCCAATATCTTTAATACTTTTTACCGGATAGTGCTTCAAGACTAGCTCAATGGTAAAAGCATTGTAAGCATTAATCCAATAAGCAATCTCCTCTTCCTTTGTCCAAGTGTCATTCGGCTCGGTGCTTTGGATTAGGTCCAAATAGGTTGTTAGTGCTTTTCTCTCTGACTCAAAACCCTGATAATCTACTAGCCCTCCATCGGAGACATGCTTTTGTAATAGGGTGGTAAATCGTTCATGTGAAATGGGAGAAAGTTTCTCTGTATTTTTCTGCTGCGCATTACACGAAGACAGACAAAAAAATAGAATGGATACACCAGTGAGCTTGATCATAAGATTTATTGCGTTCGAGAAGAGCATACGCTATTTGGTTGCCTCAAGATTTGACTTAAAAGTTATATGTCGCGATTAATACAATACTATATTAACAAAATGATCAATTCTGGATCAGAAAATCAAATTGAAAAAATGAATTCAAAAAGAAATCCAAACTTCTATCTTTGCCGCCATGGCAAATTCTGAAGAAGTAACAACATTAAAAAATATAGCCTCCCATTGTAAGGAATACGGTTTTATCTATCCATCCAGTGAAATTTACGATGGCTTAGCGGCCACTTATGATTATGGACCATATGGTTCCGAGCTAAAAAACAACATCAAGGAATATTGGTGGAAAGCGATGGTCAGGATGCATGACAACATTGTGGGAATCGATGCTGCGATTTTTATGCACCCAACAACTTGGAAAGCGTCTGGTCACGTGGATGCATTCAATGATCCCTTAGTAGACAATAAAGATTCAAAAAAACGATACCGCGCTGATGTGTTGATCGAAGATCAAATGGCTAAAATTCAAGCCAAAATCGACAAAGAAGTTGCCAAGGCGGCCAAGCGGTTTGGTGAGAGTTTCGACCAGGAGCAGTTTATTGCTACAAACGAAAGAGTAGTAAAATATGCCGGTCAAATCTCTGAGATAGCGTCTCGTATGAAAAATGCCATCGAAAGCGGTGATTTAGATGGGTTGAAACAGTTGATTATTGACTTGGAAATAGCCGATCCAATTTCGGGTAGTAGAAAATGGACTGACGTACGACAATTTAATTTGATGTTCAGTACAGAGATTGGATCTCTAGCCGATGAGTCTGGCAAAATCTACCTTCGTCCAGAGACTGCTCAAGGAATATTTGTTAATTATCTCAACGTACAGAAAACTAGCCGGCTCAAGCCTCCATTTGGAATTGCTCAGATAGGTAAAGCTTTTAGAAATGAAATCATTGCACGACAATTCATCTTTAGAATGCGGGAGTTCGAGCAAATGGAGATGCAATTTTTCATTCCTCCTGGAACGGAAATGGAATGGTATGAGCATTGGAAGACCAAAAGAATGAACTGGCATAAGGCTCTAGGGCTTGGTGAAGAAAATTATAAATTTCACGATCACCTCAACCTAGCGCATTACGCAAATGCCGCTTGTGATATTGAGTTCAACTTCCCAATGGGCTTTAAAGAGTTAGAAGGAATTCACTCAAGAACTGATTTTGATCTCAATGCTCATGAAGAGCATTCAGGGAAGAAGCTGAAATATTTCGATACAGTGAAGAATGAGAGTTATACTCCTTACGTACTCGAAACTTCTATTGGCCTAGATCGAATGTTTCTAGCCGTAATGTCTGCCTCTTATAAAGAAGAAACACTTCAAGACGGAAGTTCAAGGACTGTGCTAAGAATTCCTCCCGCGCTTGCTCCTGTGAAAGTAGCCATACTTCCCCTTTTGAAAAAAGATGGTCTGCCTGAGAAAGCAAACGAAATTCTAAGTGAGATCAAACTAGATTTCAATGCTCAGTATGATGAGAAGGATGCCATTGGTAAACGCTACAGAAGACAAGACGCGATTGGCACACCATATTGTGTTACCATAGATCACCAAACATTGGAAGACAATACGGTAACCATCCGTGAACGTGATAGTATGGAGCAACAACGTGTCTCTGTGGAAGAATTGATTAGCACTTTGGAAGAAAAAGTGAACATGAAAAACCTCCTTAGAACACTATAGTTTTTGGAAACAGGTTTGTTTATTGGTCTCGGTTTATTACTAGCTTTTGGTGTTGGACATATTCTTAACCGGTATCTCCGTGTCGGCCTTATGAATAAGTCAACCCTATTCGTCAAAAAGATCAGCAATGCCCATAGGGAGATCCTTGTTAAGAACTTCAGATTTTATGGCCATTTGCCAGATAAGTCGAAACAGCTATTCGAAAGGAGAGTCGCTAAGTTTATCACTTTAAAAAATTTCGTGCCGCGCAACTTTGAAAAGGTTACAGAAGAGATGAAGGTGCTGATAGCTGCCTCAGCGATACAATTGACCTTTGGTTTCCCACAAGTATTTTTGAGTTACTTCAAGAACATTATCATTTTCCCAGATCAGTTTTATAGCCACGCTGGGAAAAACTATCACAAAGGTGAGGTGAATCCTAAAGTGAAAGCAATTGTGCTTTCTTGGAAACATTTCTCTGAAGGGTATGCAAGCTCAGAGGGTGTTAATCTGGGACTACATGAAATGGCACATGCCCTTCAACTGGAAAACATCGTGATGAACCGAGAGTATAATTTTCTCCATCAAGATGCCATCAATCAGTGGCAACTATTAGCGGAAAATGAAATCGCTAAAATCAAAGCCGGTAGTGCCCCTATTTTCCGAGAATATGGCTCAACAAATGTGGATGAATTCTTTGCAGTGGCTGTTGAATTATTCTTTGAAAGACCAAAGGATTTTATGAATTACAGCGCCGAACTATATAAAGCCTTGGCCAACCTACTCAAGCAAGATCCAATTAGATTATACGATAGGCTTTGATAAGATCTATTTGATAGTTTGAGACTCAATAAGAGATCGCTACTCTGCAATAATTTTATGATTGGATCGCCATTCATCCATTTCAATAATGAGAATAAATAGGCCACGTCCAAAGTTCCATTCAATAAAATTTTCGCTTATTTCCGCGTCAAATATTTCCTTCCCTGAAAAGTCAAGGATTCTTAATCTGGCTTCTCGATAGTCTGACGCCCCTAATTGCAAAATCTGACCTTGTTCAATTGGATTTGGAAAAATTACAGGCACTAAATTCAATTCATTTGTTGACGTGGATAACGAAATATTTCCAAAATAAGTCAGCGCCTTTTTGACCGCATCTTGACCTATATTCGTTCCCATTATTCGTCCAGGAATGTCATCGGCAGGCGGGTGAATCCCACCCCAAATACGTGACAGGCTGCATTGATCAGAGGCATCCCGATACTTTGCCCATTGAAGTTTTATTGACTCAGATGGACCCTCTTCGAAAACAAGGAATTCATTTTCCTTTGCTTCAAATTCCCCCATACCTCCAGGGAAATATTCATCCCCAGTTATGATTGACATCACCTCCGCTGCTGCTCTGGAAAAAGTGGAATGACCAGATACATAGCCAGCAAAAGGAGGCGTCACGAAACTAGGACGTTGATAAGGCCACCAATTTTCAGCCAAAATCCAATCTACGCCAGCAATATCTGAATTTGGATTCGATATATAATCCGGGCCCTTCCAAGCCCTGATCTTCAATTTACCTACGTTCATTCCATTGTCGGACAATGGATCCTCCTCATCTATAAGCTCTATAAGACCGTCCTCAAGACTCAAGCCAGCAATGTTGTAATTTGGGCCATTAGGAAGGGTTGATTGTCCCAAATCAGCCATGAAACGAATCGCATTAATTGGACGAGTATAATCATAAAAGCCCTTGATCCCCCAAGCAGTAATGGCAGCATCATGCATGGCTCCACCTAAAATCAGATAGGATTTAACATCCCATTCCAGCGGGCTCAAACGTTCTCCTTGTCCTAGAAATTTTCTTTCGAAATCTGGGTGATCCGTTACATAATTCAAAAGTGTAAACCAATGCCCAGGAGGTGTTTCGGAATCGGGGCCATCTGCCCAAAATTCTGCTAAGACACGCGAATAATCTCCAAGATCAACCAGCTGGCTTTTATATGGAAGTCCTGTTTTAGGGTTAAGAGAATATCCATGCCCTGGATCAGCGCCATCAAATTCAAAGAATGTTTTATAATCTTCGAATGTGCTGGGATAGTCCTCATCGGTCAACCCACCGACGGAAGCTGGAGAAATATCCACGATTTCGTTCGAAAATTGATCCAAATGAGAACTCCAATTAATTACCAACTGAAAATTCCATTTGAAAACAGAAGATTCTTTATCTAAATCCAAAATGGGAGGCGGCCCGGGATCATGATAAATCCAATATTCGTTTCCATCTCGTTCTTTCACAACCAGATCATCAGATGAAAGGGCAAATGGGGTCACATGCCCCCATTCGGGGCTTAGAAAATCTTGTATCAGTGAGACGGGATTACCACTTTGATCGATTGACTCAAATAACGCGAGTTGCTGCCATCTGTTAGGAAATTCACAATTGGGATTTCCGGGTTCATGGGGTTTCAATGGATCATTAACCGGAGAATAATATTGATTGGAATATCCATTTTGTTCGTTGGATCCGTCCTGTAATCCAAAAGTTATGATCTCTTGCGCTATGAAATTACCTAATGCCGCCGCATTTCCGGATTCGTAATCCGTTGAGCTGTATTCTGGATCATATCCCAAGGTCTGCATTAACTTATATGCCAGGCCTAATGTCTCAAATGAAGAGGGTGAATCCTTAAAACGATGATTAATCAACCTAAACGCTGCGTAGCTCATAGTCTTTTCTTGGACTTGGCGCATATCCTCATCAGACTTCTCCAACTCATCTAAGAAACTCTGGACGTTCTGGATCTTGTCTCCAATAAAAACTGGTTCTGAAATGGGATGGTAAATCGACCAGCTATCATATAACGCCAACGAAAGATGATATAAATTTCGAGCATGAACTGTCGGTCTGGCAAAATCTCCACGAATTGCTCCGAGTAGTAGTTCATTCCAATAACGAGCAATTGATTTTTCGTTGTTGTCAATCTCCACGGATCTCACAGTGGTTGGCTCCTGTATTTGACTTTCTTCACCAATTAAGGTTCGGAACTCCTCTTGATCAAATTCTCTGATACCATTTCCCTGATGAGCGATATAATGACGCTTCCCAGAAACGTTATAGATCTTTTCACTTGTTCCATTGGGCCAATTAATCTCCAACGAATCTGCATGATCAAATGATCCTAAACCAAATTGTAATCGAAAACCTCTTTGAGAATGATAGCCTGAACCCACATTAAGATCCTTCATCCTCATTTCACCATTCACATATGCTTTGACTCTAGTCCCAATCCCAAATTTGTTTGTCCGAGTGCCAATGAGTGACAATTGTAACCAGTTTCCTGACGTGTTTTGGTTAATGAAAATCCGGATATCTTTTTCGCTATTTCGATTAATTACTATGATGTCCAATGCACCATCATTGTTCAAATCAGATGAAACACACCCATAACCGCTCATTTTATTTTCTAATTCAGAATCGGTGTTAGCGACCGAAAAAGTTTGGTCCCCATTATTTCTGAATAGCTTGGCTGGATGAGGCGAGTATTTATATTCATTTACAAAATAAATATCCTCTAAGCCATCATTGTTGTAATCTAAGCTAACCACACCCCATCCCATTCCCTGATCATCCAATCCAGATTCCTCAGCTTTTTCTACATATGTTCCATCAGGCTGACTCAAAAGCAAATCATTAGCATAGAGATTAGTGATGTAAAAATCGAATAGTCCATCTCCATTATAATCCCCATAGTCGACCCCCATACCAAACGATTCATTGCCTAAACCATACTCTTTAGCGCGATCTACAAATTGAGCATTGCCGTCATTTATTAGCAACTCGTTGGGTCTGTAACCATCGTAAACATGATATATATCAAGGTCTCCATCTTCTTCAATATCGATGAGAATAGCACCCATATCCAATTGACCCTGAGTTATATCCTCACCAAATGGAGTAAACTGCCTATTTCCTTGATTTATGAACAGGTGATTCTTCTGACTAAAATTAGCGCTGTATACGTCAGGCCACTCGTCCTCATTCAGATCACCAATTAAAATAGCCTGCCTGTTAGCCACACCAAGGGATGTTCCTTTTTGGAACGTTTCATCTCCCTGATTAAAATAGATTGAGGTTTGATCAGGTTCATCTAGCAACAAATCCAGAAAACCATCATTGTCAGCATCAAACCAAACACCTGAGACGGCATCAACATTCGAAAGACCTGTAGAATTACTTACCTCACTGAACGTCAAATCACCATTATTGCGATAAATTCGACTTGGTTTTCCGGCCACCATTATATCGTCAAATCCATCATTGTTGAAGTCGCCAACAACTACTCCAGTTGCATCTACAATCTCATAATCAGCTCCATCTAATACCAGCTCATTAAAACTCGCTTGACTAAAGCCATTATAGATCTGAAGGAGTGTTATTAATGAAATTAATCTTCTCATTGAGGAAGCAAATTAATTGAAAATGAGGAAGTGAAGTCAAAATTATGAAGTCAAGAAGCCTTTAATAATTGGCATATTTTAAAGTAAGATCCAATTAGACATTACGATCTTCTAGAACAAGGTCTAATTTGGATAGTTTTACGGCAAATTAGTGATGCATTAATGAACTGGCTCCAACTTCTTTCTCCTTTTCGCAGCGGCGACAAAACCGAACCTCAAGTAGCCGATAACAGTCGCAGCAGGTTTGAGCAGGATTATGATCGCTTAATCTTCTCTCATCCGTTCAGGAGACTGCAAGACAAAACCCAAGTATTCCCTTTACCAGAAGATGATTTTGTACACACAAGGTTAACGCACAGCTTGGAGGTTTCGAGTGTCGGAAGGTCTTTAGGAAAAGCAGTAGGAGAACAACTCTTATCGAAATATCCTGAATTATCGGATAAAGGCTACTCCTTTCATGATTTTGGGGGGATTGTGGCGGCAGCCAGCTTGGCTCATGATCTTGGTAATCCGCCGTTTGGTCATGCTGGAGAAACCGCTATTTCATCGTTCTTTACAGACAATGATAAAGGGAAACTTTTTGAGAAGTTAGTTTCGCCCGAGGAATGGTCTGATCTCACTAGTTTTGAAGGAAATGCTCAAGGTTTTAGGATCTTGAATGATTCGAATAGTGGCGGGCTCAAACTCACATACGCATCGTTAGGCGCATTCACCAAGTATCCAAAGTCTTCTCATTCTCCAAAAATCTCTGGCCGAAAAAGCCAGAAGAAATATGGCTATTATAGGAGTGAGAGAGAGCAATTTGAAACGCTGGCAGACAAAATGGGTCTTATTAAGCTATCAGAAGAATCTTGGTGTCGCCATCCACTTACTTTTTTAGTAGAAGCCGCAGATGATATCTGCTACAATATTATCGACTTGGAAGATGGTTGCAGGTTAGGGTTGGTTCCTTATGAAACCACTAGAGATCTTATGGCAGCCATTATTGGGGATCAATATCAAGAAGATAAGCTGGAGCGATCAAGCGACATTACCCAGAAGCTAGGCCTGCTAAGAGCACTTGCCATTCAGCGATTGATTACAGAATGCGTCGAACTATTTATTAATAAAGAGGAGCACCTATTGGATGGTTCCTTTGACAAGGCTTTGACTGATCTCATTCCTTCAGCTAAAGCTTTAAATGCAATCAGCAAACTATCAGTAAAGAAGATTTATCAATCAAAGCAGGTACTGGAGCGAGAGGCTGGAGGATTCGAAGTGATTGGAAAGCTCATGGAAGCCTTTTGCCTGGCTACCTATTATCAAAAATTTGAGGAGCGTTTATTCACTCCGAGATTAGCTTCCATCTCTCGATTGTTACCTGAAGCGGAGCTCGAAAAGCTGAAAAAGGCTGACTTGACGGCATATGAACTCCTATTGGTTATGACTGACTTTATCTCTAGCCTCACGGATTCTCACGCGATCAAATTATATAAGACCATTCATGGATTTTCACTTCCGATATCCAAGGTGTAATTGCGCTCTTTATCAATGAGTTAATTACCTCCCAAAACTGAATTAATCATTACATTTGCCCCTTCATTTTCCATGTGGACCAAAATAGCCGATATCATTCTAAAAAATCGCATCCTATTGATGACTATCATTGGGGTGATTACCATTTTTATGGGGTATCAGGCGCAGTATATTCAGTGGTCATACAACATGGCCAATATTGTCCCAGCTGACGATCCGGACCAGCTCTACTTTCGTGAATTCAAAGAAACGTTCGGAGAAGATGGCAACATTTTAGCCTTAGGCTTCAAAGACAGTGCACTCTACAAATCTGAGAATTTCCGTAAGCTCAAGTATTTGACCCAAGAACTTGGAAAGGTAAAAGGAGTAAAAGACGTACTAGGGCTTCCGAACTTGAAAATGCTGGAGAAAAATGCAGCAGAGAAACGCTTCGAATTAGTTCCTGTTTTTCCAGAAATTCCAGATGATCAAGACGCATTGGATAGCATGATCTTGTTTGCTCAAGACCTCAAATTTTACTCTGGTCAACTGATTAATTCCGAAAATGGAGCAACGCTTATTCTTGTCACTGTAGAAAGGGAAGCACTCAACTCCGAATATCGTCATACCATGGTTGCTGATATTGTTAGAGCCGGTGATCAGTTTCAGGAAGTCACAGGAATTGATGTCAATTATGCGGGGCTTCCTTACGTCAGATCAGTAAATACACTCAAAATCAAAGAGGAGCTTAATAAGTTTCTCATCTATTCGGTCATAGTCACAGGACTTATTCTTTTTGGATTTTTCAGATCGCTGAAAGCTGTTGTCTTCCCATTAATCGTCATTGGAGTGATCGTGGTTTGGGTGCTTGGTACAGTTTCGCTATTCGGGTTCGAAATCACACTTCTTACTGGACTCATTCCATCCATTATTGTGGTCATTGGGATTCCCAATAGTGTGTACATGCTCAATAAGTATCATCACGAATTTTCCCTGCACGGTGATCAAAATAAAGCGTTAGCCAAAATCATTAAGAACATTGGGATTGTAACCTTCATTACTAATTTCACTACAGCTGTTGGGTTTTTTGTATTAATTACCACAGGTATTCCTATCCTTATGGAGTTTGGAATCGTGGCGGGAATCAATATCATGTGTACTTTCGTCGTGAGTACCATACTGATTCCTTCTGTTTTCTCCTTTTTCAAACCACCGACCCAAAGGCATCTAAAGCACCTTGATTTCAAGATGCTCAATAAATTGCTGGTTGGGCTCGATGTGCTAGTTCACAAGCACCGTCCTTTAATCTTTATCACTACGGCAGTACTGATTGCTATTTCCGTATTTGGAGTACTTCAATTGAAATCCATCTCCTACATGGTGGATGATCTACCCGAGGATAGCCCGCTCGCTAAGCAATTGCAGTTTTTCGAAGAAAATTTCAGTGGCGTGATGCCACTCGAAGTAATTGTGGATACTGGAACAAAAAAGGGCGTACAAAAACTTTCGAACCTTAGGAAGATCAACGAGCTTGAATTATTTCTCGACTCCCTCGATGGAATTGGGCAGCCTGTTTCTGTGGTGAGTTTTATCAAAGCTTCTCGACAAGCTTTCTATAATCAGGATCCAAACTTCTATTCCATCCCTAACAATCGTGAGAGTGCATTCATTCTGAGATACCTCAAAGAAGAAAGCGACGAAGGTGGAATTGCTAAATCATTCGTGGATAGTACAGGTCAGCTAATCAGGATTTCGTTAAAAATGCCAGATATTGGATCCAACAAGATGGACTCTTTAGTCTCTCAGGTGATTGAGCCGAAAATTGAAGAGGTTTTTGGCGACACTAAAATGAATGTAAGGATTACGGGGACCGTTCCCTTATTCATCAAAGGGAATAAATTCCTTATTGATAATCTCATCACGTCAATGATTTTCGCTTTTTTCATCATTGCGATTATCATGGGGATTCTGTTTAGAAATCTCAAAATGATTCTTATTTCAATGATCCCTAATATGATTCCATTGCTGATTACCGGGGCAATTATGGGTTTTTTTGGAATCCCATTGAAACCAAGCACGGCACTCATCTTTAGTATCGCATTTGGGATTTCCGTAGATGACTCCATTCACTTCTTAGCGAAATACAGACAAGAGCTTCATGCACACAGTTTCTTCGTGCCGATTGCGGTAAGCAGGAGCTTGAGAGAGACTGGCGCAAGCATGATTTATACTTCCATCATCTTATTTTGTGGCTTTGTGATCTTTACTTTGTCAGAATTTGGTGGGACTGTAGCGCTCGGAAAACTTACTTCCATCACTTTACTCATTGCGATGATGACCAACCTCATCGTATTGCCAGCGTTGCTTTTACAGTTTGATAGTGGCAAGCGAAACAATGAAGATCATCCTTACATCGACGATTTTGCAAAAGCAGATTATGATGAGGAAGACGAATCTACAGAAGAGAAATAATCAAAATTATATAAAGGTATAAGGTGGCTAAATATCAAGAGTACAAGCAAGTCAATTATCCAGAGATCGCTGATAAGGTTCTCCAGTTTTGGGAGAGTGAAAATATATTTGACAAGTCCATAAGCGAGCGTCAAGGCGCTCCAACTTTCACCTTCTTCGAGGGGCCTCCTTCGGCAAATGGAACCCCAGGGATTCATCATGTGATGGCTAGAACGGTGAAGGATATCTTTTGCCGATTCAAAACTCAGAAAGGCTTTCAAGTAAAAAGAAAAGGCGGTTGGGACACACACGGTCTGCCCGTAGAGCTGCAAGTAGAAAAAGAGCTAGGAATCAAAAAAGATGATATAGGCACCAAAATCTCAGTGGCAGAATACAACGCCAAGTGCAAAGAGGCAGTCATGAAATTCAAAGGCGAATGGGATGAAGTCACTCGCCGAATGGGTTATTGGGTGGATTTGGATGATCCCTACATCACTTTTGACCAAAAGTATATGGAGACCCTTTGGCATCTCCTGAAGAAGTTTTTCGACAAAGGCCTACTCTACAAAGGCTACACGATACAGCCATTTTCTCCTGCTGCTGGTACGGGGCTTAGTTCGCACGAACTCAACCAACCGGGCACTTATCAGGATGTAAAAGACACCACAGTAGTTGCGCAGTTTAAAGTAGAAAAAAGCGATCAATCTTCATTCCTTTTTGATAACGAAGAAGAGGATACACGTATTCTTGCTTGGACGACCACTCCTTGGACATTGCCATCGAACAGTGCCCTGGCCGTTGGGGAGAAGATCACTTATGTGAAAGTCAAGACTTTCAATCAGTACACCTTTGCGCCAGTCAGTGTGATACTGGCTAAAGATTTACTCGGAAAATTCTTTTCTGAAAAAGTCAAAGATCTCAAACTAGAAGACTACAATGAAGGTGATAAGCTTATCCCCTTTGAGATAGTAAAAGAATTTAAGGGAGCAGAATTAGTTGGCGTTAAGTATGAGCAATTGATGCCATACGTCCTTCCAGAAAGCCCTGCGTTCCAAGTGATCCCTGGTGATTTTGTGAGTACTGAAGATGGAACCGGGATTGTCCACATTGCACCCACATTTGGAGCAGACGATAAACGTGTAGCTGATATCGCTGGCATTCCTCCAATAGTGGTGAAAGACGAACAAGGGTTTGCTGTGCCGCTGGTCAACAAGCAAGGAAAGTTCGTAGATGAAGTAACAGATTACGCTGGCTACTTCGTGAAAGAAGAATATAATGATGATACGACTCGTGAAGGTGCTGATTTCAAGCCTACAGACGTGCTCATTGCGATCCAGCTTAAGGAAGACAACAAAGCTTTCAAAGTAGAAAAATACGAGCACAGCTATCCACACTGCTGGAGAACTGACAAGCCAATTCTTTATTATCCGTTGGATTCGTGGTTCATCAAAACCACGGCGATGAAGGATAAGCTCGTGGAGCTTAACAAAACGATTAACTGGAAGCCAGCATCGACTGGTTCTGGTCGCTTTGGTAACTGGTTGGAGAATTTGGTGGATTGGAACTTGAGCAGATCGAGGTTCTGGGGAACACCTCTTCCTATTTGGGTAACCAAAGACCGAAGTGAGCTAATCTGCATTGGTAGCATTGCTGAGCTCCAAGCTGAAGGGAAAAAAGCTGTTGCGGCTGGGTTAATGAAAGACGAAATAGCTGACGATTTTGATTTGCATAGACCTTATGTAGACGATGTGGTGTTGGTGAGCGCATCCGGTGAACCGATGTATCGCGAGCCAGATTTGATTGATGTGTGGTTCGACTCTGGCGCTATGCCTTATGCCCAGTGGCATTATCCATTCGAAAACAACGAGATTTTTGAGAACAACTACCCTGCGGATTTCATAGCCGAAGGTGTGGATCAAACCCGTGGTTGGTTCTTTACGCTTCACGCCATCTCTACGATGCTATTTGATAAAGTGGCTTTTAAAAATGTGATTGCGAACGGACTGGTCTTAGACAAGAATGGCAACAAGATGTCCAAGCGATTGGGTAATGCAGTTAATCCATTCGAAACCATGGACAAATATGGTCCAGACGCTACACGCTGGTACATGATCTCCAATGCCAACCCGTGGGACAATCTGAAATTTGACCTAGAAGGTGTAGCTGAGGTTCAACGAAAATTCTTCGGCACGTTGGCTAATACGTATTCCTTCTTTGCGCTTTATGCGAATTTGGATGGCTTTGACTACTCCAAAGGGGAATTGCCTATGGAGAAAAGAACGGAAAGTGACCGATGGGTGATCTCTAAGCTCAACAGCTTGATCTCAGAAGTAGATGCGGCTTACAACGACTATGAGCCCACCAAAGCTGCCAGAGCCATCCAGGAATTTGTGGGTGGCGACCTGAGCAACTGGTATGTGAGACTGAATCGGAAACGATTCTGGGTTGGGGCATACAATGAGGACAAAGAAGCCGCTTACCAAACCTTATACACAGCATTAAAAACGGTTACTAAACTGGCCGCTCCTATTGCACCTTTCTATGCGGAGCATCTTTTCAAAGATTTGAATGCTGTTTCCAATTTGGACAATAGCATTTCGGTTCATTTGGCAGATTTTCCAGTTTCTAACCCAGAGTTGATTGATCTAGAATTAGAGAAGCGCATGCATCTGGCACAGAGTGCATCGTCACTTGTACACAGCTTACGCAAAAAGGAGAAGATAAAAGTTCGTCAGCCACTTCAAAAAGTACTGATTCCTGTATTGAATGCGGCAGACAAAAAGCGGATCGAGCAAGTAGCTGAATTGATTATTTCGGAAACGAATGTGAAAGAAGTTGAATACATAGATGACGCTTCGGGGATTCTCGTAAAGAAAATCAAACCAAACTTCAGGAAACTGGGTCAGACTTACGGAGCTAAGATGAAGCAGCTTTCTGGATTGATTAACGCCATGGACCAGGATGCTATCAAAACTTTGGAGCAAACTGGAACATTCCCACTCGTACTGGACGGAGAGAACGTTTCAATTACGATGGAAGATGTGGAAATCTCTTCTGAAGATATCCCAGGATGGCTGGTAGCAAGCGAAGATGGCTTGACGGTTGCTTTGGATATTACCATCACCGATGAACTAAAGAAAGAGGGACTAAGCAGAGATGTAGTCAACAGACTACAGAACCTGAGAAAAGACCAAGGATTGGAAGTTCAAGATAAGATCAATGTGACGTATCATACTTCTGATGATCTGTTGAAATCGGCTATTCATGCTTATGCTGAATATATTAAGAAAGAAACTCAGGCGCTATCGTTGAAAGCAGTTGAAAAGGCCATCGGCACCACATTGGATATTGATGGAATTGAGTTTACAGTAGGGATAGAAGTAGCCTAGCAAAAGTGCTATGCGGTGCGCTTAGGGAGAGAATTTTGAATAAATAATTATTAATCTGAATGACGGCAATAGAAAATAAGAAACAGCCTTTAATCACCTTTTACCTCATCAGTATTGGGATCATTGCTTTGGATCAGATCTCGAAGCTTTTGGTTCATTTCAATATGGAGCTTGGTATCAAAGGTCAGATTCAGATTTTTGGAGAATGGTTCAAACTACATTATCTGACCAACCCAGGAATGGCGTTTGGGATGCAGCTTGGGTTCATTGAGAATGGCAAGCTTGTACTGACACTATTCAGAATAGTAGCGATGATCGGGATTGGCTATTACCTCTTCATGCTCTACAAGAAGAATTCTTCCACAGGCCTGATGATCTGCATCGCGATGATATTAGGTGGCGCTATTGGCAACTTGATTGATAGTGTGTTTTACGGTGTTTGGTTTGATAATGCACCGTACGACGCACCCACGCCTTGGTTTTATGGACAAGTAGTAGATATGTTCTACGTCGATATCTGGGAAGGCCGCATCGCCGACTGGGTGCCCATCTTAGGCGGAGACTATATGGCGCTTTGGCCAGTATTCAACGTCGCTGACTCCAGTATCTTTCTCGGGATTACTTTCATTATGATATTTCAGAAGCGGTTTTTTAAGGAGGAGGAAGGAAAGGATAAGATGGAGACTTCTGGTGCGTCTCACGAAGAGTAATTCTATCTCAACTAAAACCCCATCTTTTTCTATGCCACTCTAAGTTTTCGCGAGAAGGCCAATACTTTTTGTCATAGGGTAAGATCAGCGACTGATGACCAAATTGTGATAAATTAAATGGGGAATCGCTCTCCTCAAATTGACCAGATATCATGGTCTTATAATCATTATCTACGGCAACCAACCCCCTATCGAAAGCACGATGCAAATTTGGACAAAGAGATATCCCATTGCTTATTGTGTCGTTATGACTCTCTGCCCAAGGCACTATGTGACAAGCATCAATCATTGAGGCATTGAAAGTTGTCTCAACTCTCAAACCTGTAATAGCACATGTATTATTATATAAAATCGGAATTTGCTTTTTAAATGCGCCCTCTCGAATAAATCCTTCTACTTCAATTTCTTCTTTTGACTGACCCAATAGCTTTTGAATTCGTTTTTTATACTTCTTCGGAGGGTCATTCAAAATCTGAGAGTTGATTGTTTCGAGATAGTCATAAGAACTATTGTCGGGTAATCCCACCTCTGGAAAATACCTTTTAACAATTTCCGCCCTCACGAACGCTCGGTTTACTTTATCTAAAAGGAAAAGATAAAACTCATTTGTCAATTCCCCATATTCAACGTATTCACTTAATGCTGAAAGACTTTTGACTGAATTTGATGACGTTAAAGCATTCTCAAACCCGACTATAGTTTTTAAACTCCAGACTTTGGAAGGTTCATTTTTTAAGTGGAAAAAAGGTAAAGCGAAATTTGGCGTATGTCTCGTCCTAACAAGATTGTTCCAGTTTCCCTTAAACAAACCTACCAGCTCAGGGGATATTGAGAATTTATTATTGATCACTAGTTCTCTCTCTATCATGTCTATTAGAGCCAGCATCAAAATAGGCTTGTGCGGAGCTTTTCCTAAGTGTTTAGTAAAGCCTTGCTTGAACGATATGTATTGTTTGAAATTCAACACTCAAACATATATCAATCTCACTTTAAGAAAAAGCTGTATTATTTAGCTAACTCAATCTGACAGGTCTGCGCGACCCGGTTTCAAAACCTGTCAGGTCTACACGACGCGATCTATGCCCCACGATTTCAATCAAAAATCAATAAATAATGAAGTATCAGGAATCGAGGCTTCCAATCGGTGAGCTTGCTTCATCTGCTCCCTCCCTCCAAACCATTCCACTACCTCTTCCCTCTTCAGTTTTGTAGGCGTATCTAAAAAATGAGTTTGGTAGGAACTATGAGGCCAATCCTCTAGCGCGTCACAAAATCCATGGTGTACAGGGTTGCGATGAATGTAAGTGATTACAGCTGTCAAATATGATTCGTTATCTATTTCCTTCGACTTAAAAGGTCTATTGAAAAGTGATCCTCTTCGATCATACATTTTGTTATACGCCTTTGCGTAGCTATTGAATAGATTGCTGAACTGCTTGGATATTAAACCTGACAGGTCTTGGAGACCTGTCAGGTTTAGCTGCTGAAATATTTCTTCCTCAGACTTTACCCTCACCAAAAAATGAAAATGGTTGGGCATCAAACAGTAAGCATAAGTATCTGCTACTGGCTCAGTATACTTCGCCCATAGTTTTAAGAAGTAGTGATAATTCTCCCCTGTTCTAAAGAGATTTTCATCACCATTGGCATGATTATAAACATGGTAGTATTTCTCTGGAAACATTATTCGATTTAAAGATAATATCAAATCATAAACCTAACAGGTCTACGCGACCCGGTCTACGCGACTCGGTCTTTCAGACCCGATTCTAGCATCCTATTTAGGTTTCCAAAATCCACTCTGGATTATATTAACATGGTCAAGAAATCATAATCTTCAATCACCGATCCAGAATCTAAAAACGGAAGGCCTTCTGA
>CAYGPP010000052.1:0-22453 GCA_964351885.1 uncultured Marinoscillum sp. | reverse complement strand
GGGGTATTTGTGGCAATATTAGTTGGGTTGGTAATTTTTGGGGGCATCAAGCGAATTGGAAGCGTAGCAAGCAAACTCGTTCCGGCCATGGTTTTGCTTTACGTGATCAGTGTGATAATCATACTTATTGTGAATTTCGGTGAGCTAGGAAGCAGTTTAATGCTAATAATCTCTGATGCTTTTACAGCGGAATCTGCCATGGGTGGAGCAGTAGGAGCATTGATTATTACTGGAGCGAGAAGAGCGGCCTTCTCCAATGAAGCAGGAATAGGTACCGCACCCATGATGCATGGAGCGGCCAAGACTACCGAACCGGTGAGAGAAGGCTTGGTTGCAATGTTGGGGCCGGCAATAGATACACTCATCATTTGTACGATGACAGGGTTGTGTATTTTAGTGACAGGAGTTTGGGAGACGTCCGACCTTAACGGAATCTCTCTTACAGCACTTGCTTTCAGTAAAAGCTTACCTGGTTTTGGCCCTTACATACTTGCTATGTGCGTCTTGATATTTGCTTTTACCACATTATTTGGACTGGCATATTATGGTAAAAAATGCCTGTCTTTTCTTATTGGTGAGAAGTATGCTTTCCTTTTCAATTACTGGTATGTATTTCTAGTGATTGTTGGATCGGTGACAACTTTGGAAACAGTAGTAGCGTTTGTTGATCTCACCTATGGCTTGATGGCATTTCCAACCATGATAGGCACATTTATGCTTGCCCCGAGGGTAATTTCAGCTTCTAAAAACTACTTCTCAAATCTGCGGAAGCCCGAATGATTGGTGATTCATGTGTTCCAAATGACAGGTTATCTTAGATTATACCAACCTAACCGAATTAGACAAATATCTTTGTTCCTTGGGGTGATGTTTACTTTATATTTGCCATCCAATATGGAAATGCTATGCGAATAATCATTGCGGGAGCTGGGGATCTAGGCTTTCATCTTGCCAAACTTTTGGCGTTTGAAGAGCAGGATATCATTTTGATAGATCAGGATGCTACTACGCTAGAGCATGCATCCAACCATTTGGATGTTCATACCATTCGAGGGAGTAGTACTTCTATAAAAATCCTAGAGGAGGCTAATGTTGCCAAGGCAGACTTGCTGATTGCGGTGACTTCCATAGAGGAGACCAATTTGACTACTGCAATAATAGGGAAAGCTTTAGGTGCTAAAAAAACGATTGCCCGAATCTCTAATATTGAATTTCTTCATCAACGCGAAAAGTGCGATTTGAAGGCACTCGGGATAGATGAGATCATTTCCCCTGAATCATTGGCTGCCCGAGAGATTAAACGTTTGGTCAAGCAATCCGCACTAACGGACACTTTCGAATTTGATAAAGGAATGCTTTCACTCATCGGAGTAACGGTTGATGAGAATTCTGATTTATTGGAAAAGACACTGACTGAAACAGCTTACCTCAATCCTGACCATAACTTCACAACTGTGGCGATATTGAGAGATAATCAAACGATTATACCTCATGGAGAAAACAAGTTTCAGTTAAATGATCATGCCTATTTCATTACTGAACCTGCCGGTACTGATCGCGTAATGTCACTCTCCGGTAAAGAGCAGATTTCTATTAAAAATATCATGATTCTGGGAGGCAGCAAGGTAGGAATCAATACCGCAAAACAACTGAGCAAAAAGTATAACATTAAGCTTGTAGAAATAGACAAAGAAAAGTGCTTTGCTCTTGCTGATGAGCTACCAGATACCATGATCATTAACGGTGATGGACGAGATATTGATTTGCTTAAAGAGGAGGGAATAGACCGAATGGATGCAGTGATTGCCGTGACGGGAAACTCCGAGACCAATATTATATCATGCCTTATGGCTAAAAATAATGGTGTAGGGAAAACCATTGCTGCGGTAGAAAACATGGACTATATTCATTTGTCGCAGAACATTGGTGTGGATACTTTGATCAATAAGAAGCTTATCGCTGCGAACTTTATATTTAGATATATTCGAAAAGGGGAAGTGATCAATCTCACTAGTATTCATGGTGTGGATGCTGAGATTCTGGAGTTCGAGGTTCAGGAAGGTTCTAAAATACTGCAACAAGAACTTAGAAACCTTGAATTCCCTAAGACTTCTATAATTGGAGGAGTGATCCGAAAAGGCGTTGGTCAGACGGTTCGTGGAAATTTCAGCTTTCAGCCAAAAGACCGAGTGGTGGTTCTTTCCAAATCAGAGTGTATTCACAAGGTAGAGGGATTCTTCAAATAGAATGTTATTCAACTTTAGAGTTATAGTCAACATACTCGGAATTTTGCTAATGCTCAACGGAGCATTTATGCTTATTAGCCTACCTTTTAGCTATTATTATGGTGAGGGAGATTTCTTTGCCATTCTCTTTTCTGCTTGTATTACTGCTTCCGTTGGATTTTTTACTTGGATTTTTACTAAAAAAAATCAAGTAAAGGAATTGAAGAAACGAGACGGCTATATAGTTGTTACTTTCGGCTGGCTGACCATGTCATTTTTTGGGTCTCTGCCGTACATCTTGAGCGGAACGATTCCAGATATCACCAATGCTTTTTTCGAGACCTTAAGTGGATTTTCCACCACAGGGGCGACCATACTTACAGATATTGAGTCCGTACATAAAGGAATTTTGTTTTGGCGAAGTTTGACTCAGTGGATTGGTGGCATGGGAATCATTGTACTCACTGTAGCTATTCTTCCAATTTTAGGAATAGGCGGAATGCAGTTATTCGTGGCAGAAGCTCCGGGAATTTCGCCTGATAAGCTTCAACCAAGAATTAAAGAAACAGCAAAAAGACTCTGGTTTATTTACCTTGGATTAACACTTACGGAGACGTTGTTGCTTTGGGTTGGCGGAATGACCTTCTTTGACGCAATTAATCATGGGTTGACTACTATGGCCACTGGTGGTTTCTCTACCAAGAATGCTAGCATTGCTTACTTCACATCGCCATACATCCAATATGTAATTATCGTTTTCATGTTTTTGGCAGGGACCAATTTTACCATGACGTACTTTATCCTTCATAAGGAATTCAAAAAGGTTCTTAGCAATGAAGAATTCAGGTTTTATGCTGGATTCTGTTTGATGATTAGCCTTTTAGTGGGCTTTGTAATCTTTGGATTGGGGTATGATGGACTTGAAAAGTCGATGCGCGATGCACTATTTCAAGTAGTGTCTGTTGTTACTACTACTGGATACATTACGGCCGACTATACCGCTTGGACACCTTTTATTACGATACTTTTTGTAATTATGATGTTCGTAGGTGCGTCTGCTGGGTCTACGGCCGGAGGAGTAAAAATAGTGCGCCATGTTATCATCGTGAAAAATAGTTTGATGGAGCTAAAGCGTCAGTTACATCCTAATGCCGTGATCCCTATTCGGTTGAACGGAAAGGCGGTATCAAGAGAGATCACTTATAACATATTGGCCTTTATCATGATCTATATTTCCATTTTTGCCTTTGGATCCATGCTGATGGGTATGCTCGGTGCGGATTTTAATACAGCTATAGGTTCGGTTGCCACTTGTCTTGGAAATATCGGTCCAGGTATTGGTAACGTTGGACCACTTGATAATTTTGCTACTATTTCCTCTCCAGGTAAGTGGGTCTTGGCATTTTTGATGTTGCTTGGCAGATTAGAGCTCTTCACAGTATTGATGCTGTTCACTCCATACTTTTGGAAAACTAATTAAAACATGGAATTTATTCTTTCATTTCTCATTTGGAGTCCGAACCCAGATATTTTTGTAATCCCTGTGGTGGATCACCCGGTGAGGTGGTACGGATTACTATTTGCAGGAGGATTTATTGTTTCACAACAGGTGATGTTTTGGATTTTCAAACAAGAGAATCGCCCGATTAAAGATGTTGAGAAACTGACAGTCTATATGGTGGCTGCTACAGTGATTGGTGCGAGGCTCGGTCATTGTCTTTTTTACGATCCGGTTCGTTATTTGTCCAATCCTATAGAAATTATTAAAATCTGGGAAGGTGGACTCGCGAGTCATGGAGGAGCATTGGGGATCATATTCGCTATCTATCTTTTCTCAAAGAAATATCCTCAGTATCCAATGCTATGGGTATTTGATAGAATGGTGATTATAGCCGCCATTTCTGGGGCAATGATTCGTACTGGAAACTTTTTCAACTCCGAAATGGAAGGGAAACTGACGAACTCAGATTACGGGGTAGTCTATGCCCGATTTACTAAGGACGTATTGCTGTACGATGATCAAAAAATAGAGGATGTTGTCTTTGAAAAAGGTGGAGAAAAGACAAGTGATCAACCTGGCGTCCACCCTGTGATAGCGAAGGTGATTTATAAAAGGGGTGTGGAGCTTACAAACGTAGATCAGCGATTTTATGAAAACCAGCTTCGCAGTGCACTATTGAGATATCAAGCTGTCAAAGAGCACATTGACTTTGGTGAGAATCAGCCACTCGCTTTTAAGTTTTATTTGGAAGACCACCACTGGGTGGCGGAGATATACGGGCTAGCAAAGGCTCGACATGCCGCTCAACTTTATGAAGCATTTTATTGTATTCTCTTGATGCTACTTCATTTCTGGCTATGGCACGCCAAACGCTTTACTCTACCACAAGGGTTTAGTTTTGGATTATTCATGGCATTGCTATGGACACTTAGGTTCTTTGATGAATTTTTCAAACTGAATCAAGAGTCATTTGAAGATGACTTACCGCTTAATATGGGGCAGTTTCTAAGCATTCCTTTGGTAATTTCCGGTTTGGTGATGATGTATTGGTTTCAAACCAAATCCAAGAAAACCATGAGTGGCGATGAGAGGAAGCTTATTTCCTAGTTTTACTTACTTCAATGTCTTTGTTTTCTATTCTTGAAATCTCCTTTAGTTTTCCTTTTTCGAAGAGTTCAGGTATGCTTTTCAAGGGCGTTCCTTTTGGGACTTCATAATTGATGTAATCCTGAAAAATAATACCATCCAGATCCATGCGGTTGTAAGCTTCCCGAAAACGAACACCACCTTCATCGGAGCTATAATTATAGGCGAGGTAGTCGACAAGGTGTGTTTCCTTATCTATCCAATAACGATATTCATCATCAAAATCTGCACCGCCATTATCGGCTTTGAAAGTCACCTTTATTACGTGATAATCGCTTTGGCCTATTCGAGCAAATCCTTTGTATGACTTGATTGCGGCTTGGTCAGTGAGGAGGTAAGGAAGCTGTGTGAAGTAGAGAACAGAATTTACGCTGTTTTTATAGAGCTCTTTATTTTTGTCAGTTAACAGTGCAGTATCGCCGTTGATGAGCCTTATCAATTGACTTCCATTAATCAAGATATCTTCTACCATTCCAAGTGTATCCGAAAATATCCTTTTGTAGGTATAACCTTCAGTAGTTCTGACGCTAGAATATTGCTTATTTCGAAACGTAAAACTTATCTGGGAGTCATCAAAAGTATTTTGCCCATGAGCTTTGATACTTGAATCAATAATGTCAACAGCCTTGGGATGATGCTCTGGTTGACAACCGAGTAAGACAATAATCAAAATGAAGATAAATTTTCGCATGACACTTCATACGCAGGACTGATCACAACAGTTATAAGAGTTCTCTGGAGTTGTAAATGTAGCGACAATTGAGTCTTTCTTATTCTGATAATATTTCTCCACTATAAAGCATTTTTGATAGAGTAATCGCACATTTTTGAGTCTCCAATGAATATTACTGATCATCAAATTATGCGAAGTTTTCTCCTCGGAATGACATCAATGCTTTTGCTCATTTCATGTTCTACTGATTCGAAAAAGACTGAGGGAGAAAAACCTGAGTTACTGGAAGTGCCTACTTCTTTGGTAGCTTTTTCTATTGATTTTCCCAGAAGCGAATTAGAAAAGGGAGTTAATCAAATACTTCCTTCCAAGATTTGGAATGGCGCTTTGGCACTTAAGAATGAGAAAGACACGCTTTTGTTGAAAGTTGATAGAAAGGGTCATATTGATTTATCCATTGTAAATGGAGATGTGTATGTGTCCGTGCCATTGAAGATAGAAGTTGCTATCAGGAAAAAGATTTTTGGACTTACGGTTTCAAATGAAGACACTCCGATTGTATTTGAGGGACAACTCAAAGTTGCTACGGACCTCACGCTAGGAGACGACTGGGATATTGACGTGAATTGCCTTTACAAGGGTTTTGATTTGAAAGGGAAACCTACCTTGGATATCCTTGGACTGTCCTTTCAAATTGAGCAAACCATAAAGGATGCGCTAGATGAACATCGAGATGAGATTTCGGACCTCTTAGGTAGAGCGCTGGATCAGGCGTTTGATTTCAGAACATTGATCGGAAACGTATTTGAAGATTTGCAGCAAGGCAAAAGAGTAGCTAGAAACCCTAGAAAATTTTGGCTTTATACCCATCCAGAAGCATTGAGCGGACAACTTATCCCGAAGAACCGAGACACATTGTCACTTCATTTAGAATTTAGAACAAGCATTCAAATTTCAGCTGAGAATCGTTCGGTCAATCGACCTGTAAAACTACAAAAGCGAGGCACACCTTTAGATTCCAAATCGACAATCGTAGCATATCCAGAAGTGAAGATTGGATTAGACATAATTGCTGATTTAGTAGGTGAGAATATCTTGGAAAAAGAATTTACTTATGAAGACTACAAGATTCGATTCACAGAAGTGGCTGCCTCTCGTTATGAAAATCAGCTACAATTAGTTTTGACATCTGCTGGTGATATCAATGGGCATTTTTATGTTCGCGGAAGGCCATTGCTCGAAGCAGATGGCACATTGACTATTGAAGATTTCTCATATCGGATAGATGCCAAGGAGGAATGGGTAGGTATAGCAGAGTGGGCTATTCACGATGTAATAGAGAGCTATATCTTGGACGAGATGACTCTGGATACTTCCACCATGATTGGTAAGTTAGATTCTATAATTGTATCAGGGATTTCAAGATCCCCTATCTCCTCTAAAATGGACGTTAAACTAGACTTTAAAAACGTTTCCTCTTATGCTTTACAAATAACAGACGAAGACTTACAATGGATTTTCTACTTGGAAGGTAGTGGAGCTTTACAATTGAAGTCAGGTATTTTTGAAAAGTCAAATTGATCAAATCATTGTTTTTCCAAACAATTAACGGCTACTGGCACTATCATACCTTCTGGAAGGTTTTCACATTGTTCTGAAAGATTTCCATGGCCAAATAGAAAGGTAATTCCAATCTTGTAGTTCTCTAAATCTGGTAGAGAAAGTGCTACATTCGTTGAGTTAGCTACCGGTTGCATCCAGATATTCTTCCCGTTAGAGTGGGTGTTACTCAACAAAAACCAAAGGTTATCCCAAGCGCCCTCACCACAAGAAGTCCCGAATAACTCCGATGAATGCATGCAACTTAGCCCTTGATTCAGACCTGCAAGTTCTGAATCTACCTCTATGGATCGATTCTTACTTGGATTTACGGCGGTCACTACACCAGTCTCCAGAATATCTCTATCAGGAATCATTGAAGTGATATTAAGTGAAATTGTGTCTCGAAGAAATGCCTCGCAAAGGTCTCCGTTGGCGTTGTGGTAGAGATAAAATTTGGCACTCTTTTCTGAAGTATTATATTCTTCAACCCAAGAAACGAAGTTGTGTGTTTGGCAACCCCCTGAGTATTCTACAATAACTTTCCATTCAGCTTCCCCAGGAATTATTCCAACAATATTATATGGATCATTCACTAGATCATTACGATTTCCGGACGTGTTATCATATTGGACTTCATTGTCAGAGACCGATGTTGTGGCTTCAAGCCCACTATCATAGCAAGAAGTTGCTAATAGCCCAATTATCCAGAAGAAAACGGAAGAGATTTTTAGATTCATTCTATTTAGGACACCACATAGGATCATAGGGTTCGAAGAGTACTCACCTTTTTCCATAATATTTTTAATCGAAACTCAATCCTTCAATAGTGCTTTACTCTTCTTGTAGGAGATTTTACTATGAATGATCATCACCGGCGGATATAGCATGTAGATTAAGCCTGCTGCTAAAAAGTTGAACTGCCCAAAAAACCCTGCGAGAGAAATTACAACAGAAAGCAGAGGAACAATACTCATTAGAGCATTTGTTCTTATACTGACTATAGTTTGATACGTTTCGTAGGGATTAAGATCTAGACTAGCCCTATGGCGATAGGCTTGACGATACATGAGTCCCAGAGTGGAAAAGATTAGGGCCACTCCAAGTCCATAAATGACCATAAGATATCTTGAGTCTTCTAATGGTATTACTTCAGAGAAAAGCTGTTGAATCATTTCTTGATCGCCTGTGATCAAGGCTGTATATAAGCTGATTATTACTTTGAAAAGAAATTTTAGTGGATAAACATAGACTAAGATTAAAAAAACGAGAAAAGTATTGAGGACTAGCGTACCAAGGTTTTGCAAACCATATCTTAAAAAGAAAACATAGTGCTGATACCAGATAACCATTATTAATGTGACGCAAAGCCCGAAGGAAATTATATCCTTCAAGGATTCCCATAATTGTGCAAATGTGCTAGGAATAGTACTAGATAGAACCAGTAGTGTAATGGCTAGAGCAAAGGCGGCATCACTAAAGGTTTCGACTCGTGTTTGATTTTTTCCGCGGTACTTAAAGTAGGGGTCTAATCCTACCTCTTGATCCTTCAGCATTTTTCTCATGCTTTGAAAATATAAAGATTAAAATAGATTTTGATAGAGACAGAGGAATATCTAAAGAAGAATTGACCATAAAATGAAAAGGGCAAGATGAAATCTTGCCCTTTTTAAAGACTGATCCAAAACTGGTTCAAAATCTGTCTTTGTGATTTGGTCTTCACCAAATCAATCACCGCCTAAATTAATCGCCTTAACTATTAATTCCTTAAATGTACCCAGAGTAATTCTGTCCAAGACATGAAAGTGAATGAACATAGAAAAGGAGGTGTGAATGGGAATTTTTATGACACCAATAATAGGACGATTATGTTGTGTAGCACCGGATCAATTATTGTTATTTTGCAGTCTTGGAAGACTAACCCAATGAAGCATAAATCCCTGCTGGTATTTTCTATTCTTTTTGTAATCGTTGAGATGGCTTTCGCTGGTAATCTTGGGCGTATCAAGAAATTGCTCGAAAAGGGGGATTTCGAAAAAGCTGAAAAAGCCATTCAAAAAGAGATGGAGAAGAATCCCACAAATCCTGGGAATCTTTATTTTCAGTCCGTCTTGTTCTTGAAGGACGATTACTCATCATACAACATTGACTCAGCTCAATATTATTGGCAACAAGCCCAGACAATTTTTGATTCTACAAAAACTGAAACCGTTAAGGAGCTCCAAGAGGTAGGTTTAGATCAGTCGGGGTTTCAGCTATTATTCAATCGAATTTCTGCCGCCGCCTATGCAAGGACTACTACAGAAATGAGCGTCATTGGATTCGAGTCTTTTCTAAAGACTTATAAGGAGTCCAAAGAAGCGGATCGGGCGCTGTTTATCAGGGACAGCTTGGCCTATGATATTGCCACTATTATCAATACATGGCAATCATACAAGAATTATTATGAGACTTACCCTGAGTCTTCTTTTATTGCTCAAGCCAGAATTAATTATCAAAATCTAATATTTGAGTCCTATACAGAGGACGGCTCAGTTGAGGGGTATATTCGGTTTCTCAATGATCACCCGACCTCTCCATATCGGCAGCAAGCCGAACAGATTATTTTCGACTTGAAAACAGCAAAGTATAGGTCGTCAGATTATAAATGGTTTCTTGAGCAATACCCTAATTCAAAACTCGCAAAGAAGATCAATGATATTCTCTATTACAAAGCATTGGATGAGAACCCGAGTTCGTTGGAATGGGCGATCAAGCATCATGTAAACCCAGATTCACTCAGGCGAATAGAAACTGTGCGAGCCAGGCCGCTTATTCCTATCTATGATCAGGGGAAATTTGGTTTTATGGATCTCAATGGGACAGATATACTGGCACCTTCATACTCCGCTATTGCAGCTTCGTACGTTTGTGGCAATGTGTCTTCTGAGTGGTTGGAAGTGAAAGTAGGCGGTAAGCAAAAGATCGTCAACCGCTTGGGAGATGTGATCTATGATGATTATCTCTCACTTTATCAAGTGAACAATACTACTTACTTGTTAAAAGGGGACAAAAGCTTGTTGTATCATGCATCTGGATTCGCTATTTCTCAAAAAAACATTGAAGCGGCTATTTCACTCAATAATGGCTGGATTTCTTACCAGCAAGGCTATGATTGGGGGCTTATGCTACCTAATGGAACTGAGCTGACAGCTCCGGAATATTCCTCAATTAAGGTTTTTGATTCTTTAGTGATCCTTGAAAAGGATGGACTATTTGCAATAGTAAAAGCGGAAAATCTCTTGAATCAAGATGTTGAAATCCTATTTGTTTATGATGATTACGAGTTTGCTAATGATAGTCTACTATTCGTTTATAATGAAGACCAAGAGGGTCTTTTTGACCTTCAATTAAATCCGGTTTACCCGCTTAGCTCTGTTAGAATTCATGTAGAAAATGGATTTATATATTTAGAAAACAAGGATGGTATTGAGATTATCAATTCGGGGGGACTTACTGTTTCGAATGGAAGTATAGAAGATATCTTGATTAATGCTGGGTGGTTGGCGATCCAGTCAGATAGTTTGTGGACATTAATCTCTAGGAATATTTCGGATTCATTGAGAAGGGAAGGTTTAGACTCGGTTCGGTTAATGGGGAAACGGTGCGCATATATTGAAACTGGTAGCATGGCGAGTTTATTATTTGACAATGGAATAGAGCGCAAATTGAAGAATAACTTTGAATTGAGTCTCTTAAAACCATCTAAGAGCAAGAATAACGTTTCCTATTTGCTCATCAATAAAGGTATGCAGCTCGAAGTTTTATCCATGGACGGAGTTATGATGTTTGGTGGTAAGTACAAAGCAATAATGGCGTTCTCGGATTCAACTTTTCGCGTTACGAGTGGCTCTAAAATGGGCTTGATGGATAAGAAAGGGAAGGAGCTTCTAAGAGCTAAGTATGACTTAATAGATGAGCAGGATGGAATGGTGTTCTTACTACAAGATGCTAAAATAGGAGGGTTTGATCTTCGATATGGCGCTATTATATCGTCAAAGTATGAAGCACGAATCGAGCGAATCGATAGTGGACTTTATAAGGTGAAAACAGCCGGAAAGCAGGGCATCATAGATGCAAGAGAGAATTTTAGAGTTTCTCCAAACTATGATGAATTGTTACTTTGGAATGACACTTCATTATGGGTTAGGTCCGGAGAGATTTGGTCACTGGTCTCTATGGAAAATGAATCATTGATAACTGACATTAAATCCTTAAAACCATGGATCGAAGTGGGGGATGAGCAATTGCTTATTGCATTTGGAGAAGACGGATATGGACTCTACAGCGACCAAAGAGGAGAGATATTATCCATGCAATACAATGAAATCATTAATGTGGGAACCTCTGAAACCCCTGTTTTTTTTGCTGAGCAGCATTTGAAGGCTGCATCACTTTTCGTAGTGACGTATTTCGATTTTGAGGGTAACACTATTCGTTCTCAAGCTTATCGTCCAGAAGAATACGATCAAATCTACTGCGATAAGTAAGATATTTTTTATCTTCAGTAAATGACGAAGGATCGGTTTGAGAGGCTCTCACATGCTGAGCGCGCAAGGTGGATTTACTTCGAAGGAAGTCTGGTCACCTCCATTCGCTATTACAAGCATAAGATCAATTTATATCTTTTGGGAAAAGTGTATGTGGAAGTTTTCTATAACCACTTAGATGACCGTGTAGACCAGATTGAAATTCTGGATTCTGCTTCTAAGCGAATGGTGTTTTATGCAGATCAAATCAAATTACCTTTTGATCTTACTGTCTAATAGCTGATGAATCTCTAAGACCTGAGGGATTACCAGGTTCTGTTCATCATTGACTAATACGTAATCAGATAATGCCACCTTTTGTTCTTCTGGTAATTGCTTGTTGATTATAGCTTCTACATCTTCCAATGATCGGTGGGCGTCTCTGTTTAGTACGCGCTTTACCCTCAAGTCATGCGGAGATGTAACGGTAATGATCGAATCCAAATCAGCATATGACCCACTTTCGAATAGCAAAGCAGCTTCCTTAAGAACGTATTTAGAAGTTTGTTTTTTTGACCAGTCACTAAAATCGTTGGCAACCGCTGGATGAACTATTGCATTTATTTTGGCAAGTTTTTTTGGGTCTGAAAAGACTTCTTTTGCTACGAATTTCCTGTTATAATCTCCATTCTTATAAGCCTCCTCACCCAGCAGTTTGGTTATTGCTTGGCGAACTTTAGCGTCTGTATTGATGAGAATCTTCGCTTGAGTATCTGCATCATATATCGGAATTTCGAGTGCTTGAAAAATCTTGCAGACTGTACTCTTACCTGAACCTATTCCACCAGTTATACCAACTAAATATGGCCTATCGAAAGACATTGACCACTTTGATGTTTTCAGGAATGACTTCTATGTCCATCACTTCTTCCGGATAATAGACCAAGATGCTCATGACGGTTGAGTCCTTTGGAGTCAACATATTAAGATCAACAGTAACGGCGAAATCGTTTTGATCAAATTTATTATTATCAGATTCGGCAACTGTGTAGAAAATTTGCACAATTTTTTGAGCTAAAATCAGTGATGAATCCTTAGGGAAATTGATGGTCTCAATAGGGATATCAATACTCTCACGAGTAAATTTTTCTACCTCAAACACTGCATTGATCTGTTCTGGCCGAGTACGAACCAAACGCTTATTATTAATCGGTATATCTATTTCCCGATCGTAATCGCTACTAATACCTCTACTTGGGATCGCTATTTCATAAGTGCTGAGCAAAGTATCATAAAAGCTTTTCGGACCGATAAGGGTAATACTGTCTGGCGATAATTTGATAGGCGAAGTAATGCGGTAGTTATCCGCCAAATCGATTTTCAACGAGTCAATAAAGAGCGCGACTTTCTTGCTTCGCTTTCTTTCAATATTGATGAATACCGTATCTGTGATCAGGTAGTTGATTTTTAATTCACTTAGCTGGTCAGTAACTAATGGTAGCAGTGAATTTCTCGTGTAAAAACCAATTTCCGTTGGATTCTCGAGTACAATTTGAATCGGTGTTACATTGAACCAGAAGGTCTTCCGGAGGAGGTTCCAGCCACCACTGGATACGTCAATGTCGAGGGTACTTGCTAAAGGCTCCATGACCACCACACTATCTCTCTCAAATTCAAAAACTATTGGATAGCTAATGCGAGCGTCGTAATCCTTATTAAGCGCATTAAAAAACCAAAAGGTAGTCGCTCCCACGATTGAGAGCAAGACTACCTTCCAGTTGTTGAATGTCTTTAACACCTTTTATATGTCAGTTATGATTAATCTGCCAAGCGCTTGCTAGCATCTAGTGATACAGAAGATTTCTCTATCACAAGCTTGCTGCCTTTATCTACATCAAGCGTTATTGTGGTATCATCTACCGATACGACTTTACCATGTATTCCACCCATGGTTATCACTTGGTCCCCTTTTTTGATGGCTTCAATGAATTTCTTCTGATCCTTTTGCTTTTTTTGCTGAGGTCTGATGAAGAAAAAATAGAATATCGCTACCATACCCGCAAGCATGATAAACTGAGTGTAGTTGGTACCTCCTGCGTCTGCTTGGAGCAATAGTGTTTTGATCATGTTATGATTTAATTATGACGGATTTTCTTGTTTTGTCACGTTCGCCTTGATTCTCACTCTGTTCACTTTTGGAAAAGTATTGGCAGTGATAGTCACGGTTTTGTTTTGGATACCAGGCTTTCCCTTACTGTTGAATTTAACCTGAATCTCCGCATCAGCACCAACTGCGATTGGTTCTTTTGGCCATACTGGCACAGTACATCCACATGAAGCTGTTGCCGAAGAAATGATCAAAGGAGCATCTCCTGTGTTCTTAAATTTGAATACATGCTCCACTATATCACCTTCTTTGATAGTGCCAAAGTCATGCGATTCTTCATTGAAAGCGAATAACGGAAGCGGACCGTCAGGCTTTACCTCTTCAGCTGGTTTAGCAGGCGTAGCGGCTGTTTTTGCTGGAGCTCCTTTGGTTTCTAGCTCAGCAATCTTGCCTTCTAGTTTGGCTATTCTTGATTCTAATTCTTTGTTGTTACAACTGAATGCAACGACACCTACAAGTGCCAATACGAAAATGTTGATAGTATGTCTTTTCATGTTATTAAGGTTTATTCTTAAATAATGGGGCAAACTTATAAAACAATAAGGATTAACCTCATTGAATAAGTCCTAATGAATTGTTAATAAGATGACTTTTCCGGATTTATTTGGTTTTAATTTGATCAATTAAACCATTTACATCGTCTAATAGTTTTTCGGCCTTTTGTTTGGCATCACTTACTATTTTCTCTCCTTCAGATCTAGCTTCGTTCTCTACCGAGTCTGCGCCATCAACCAAATCTTCAATCAGGTCTTCTAGCTTCTTCTTGTATTTATCCAGATTATAGGTAACTCTATCTCTTGTGTTAGTGCCTTTATCTGGAGCAAATAATACTCCCAAAACTCCACCAGCTAATACTCCGAATATTAATGCGAAAAATGAATTTCCTTTACTGCTCATGTCTTTCAAATTTATTTATTGTCGATTAATCCCCGACCACTCTTTCTAATAACGCCTTCCGAAGTTAGTTCGTTTACTAAAACATCCAAAATACCATTTACAAATTGTTTACTCTTAGGAGTGCTGTAAATTTTTGATATCTCGATGAACTCGTTAATAGTCACTTTTACTGGGATTCCATGGAAGTGACGCATTTCTGTTATGGCCATTTTAAGAATAATCAAATCAGTCAGAGCTACTCTGCTGATGTCCCAGTTCTTCACTTTTTTCTCAATCATCGCATAGAGTTCATCGTCTTCCTCGAGGGTCTGATCAAATAGGGTCTCGAAGAATTCCAGATCGTCTTCTGCATTTTTGATAACCTCCTTGAGTTCATATGCAGGATCTAGGTCTTCCTCATAATCTTGAAAAGTCTTTACCACAAGACTTTTGACAACTGATTTATTCTCCGACCAATGCAAATCTTGCTCAGACAGAAAGTCTAATAAAGTTTCATTTTTAAAGATGATCTTTTTGAAGAAATAAAGAATAGCCTCTTTGTGCCCTTCCGGCGTAGGGTCTGACTTAGCTTGATAAGCGATGAGCGTTTCATCCTTTTTTAGAATTTCTTTATACCACCCTCTCAAATCGTCAATATCTTCTTGCCAGGATATTTTTAGGTCGATAGATGTTTTGGTGAAATCCTCGTACTTCGTGAGTTTATCGATCAAAGGGTTCTTGATAAAATTCCATTTCCAAGGGCTCTCTTTGACAATGTGTGCATTTTCGCTCTTGTCTTTTTCTACCAATTCCAGATGAGCAATTTCTATAGGAAGAGCAAGCATCTTGAAGTAGAGTTTCTTGATATCATCTATATCTCCGATCATCCGATTTCGGATATTTCTTTTTTCTTTAGAGAGTTCCTGATGGTAGTGATTGATATGCTCTTCTACTTCCTCACGGATATCTTCAGTAACTTCTTCAGCAAGAGGGATAGCTCGAGAAATCAAATTTGAATTGAATAGTTCACTTGCCTGCTTACGCCTGGCGGTGAACTTATGTGCTTCTGTAAAATCATCTTTTGCCGGATCAGGGTAAAAATTACTCTCGAGCCGCTCGCGCACTACATCTTTCAATGATTCCTGTGCCGTGAAATAGCTATAAAGTGCCTGCATGGCTTTGACACGAAGAATCCTACGATTAAGCATATTGTAACTTTAATAAGTGAGTTTAACTTTTCCTACGTCTTTTATTCTATTCAGTGCCAATTGAAGCGCCGCTTTGTGGGTAGTTGTATCGTTGTTTTGTGCGTATTCTATGACCTCCTGACAGACTTCATAGATGCGTTCTGTTTGTTCGTAAACACGTTCTCTGTTGTAGTTGCCTTGTTGCTCATAGTAGACATTGGTGATGCCACCAGAATTGATCAGGAAATCTGGAGCATACAAAATACCTCTAGATTTTAATTGTTCTGGGTGCTTATTCTCCTCGTCCAATTGGTTATTCGCTGCTCCTGCTACTATTGCGCATTTCAGCTGAGGAATGGTCTTGTCGTTTAGGGTAGCTCCAAGAGCACATGGTGCGTATATGTCCATATCCATGGAGTAAAGTTGATCTGGATCAGCCACTTTCACAGAAGTAAACTTATTCGTCACAGCTTGAATTTTATCCTCAAAAATGTCTGAGACAAAAACTTCAGCACCTTCTTTCACGAGATGTTCTATCAAATAAGTACCTACATTTCCAGCACCTTGAACGACTATTTTCTTGCCCTTCAGAATGTCTGTCCCATAAGTCTTGTTGGCTGCTGCCTTCATGCCAACATATACACCATACGCAGTTACAGGGCTAGGATCACCTGAACCACCCATACTTTCGGGAATACCTGTCACATATGGAGTTTCCATACGCACATACTCCATGTCACGTGAATTCATGTTTACATCTTCGGCAGTCCAGTATTTGCCGCCAAGGCTATTCACGAATTTTCCGAATCGTCGCATCAACGCTTCATTCTTGATCTTTCTAGCATCACCAATGATAACAGCCTTGCCACCGCCGATATTCAAACCAGCAATGGCATTTTTGAAGGTCATGCCTCTAGATAATCTCAATGCATCTTTGATTGCTTCTTCCTCAGATTGGTAATTCCACATACGCGTACCTCCCATGGCAGGTCCTAGTACAGTATTGTGCACAGCAATTATGGCTTTTAAGCCTATTTCTTCATCATGACAGAATACAAGTTGCTCATGATCCAAAGCGGACATGGCATCAAAAATACCTGTTTTTTTCGCAATCGTTTGGGTGTCGATCATTGTTATTGTTTTGTCTATTTTTGCAGCCTTTGGGTCAAGAGGCTACCCCCCATCAAAAGGGGCTCAAAAATAGTCTTTTTAAGTAAATAACCATTTGACAAACAGACCGTTTTATTCGTAGTGAAAGACCTAGCACACCTCAACAAATACTTCCGAAAATACAAATGGCGATTGATTTTAGGGACAATATTCATCATCATCTCCAATTTCTTTGGCATTGTGCCTGCTGTTATAGTCAGATATTCTTTTGATCTTCTTCAGAATAGCTTTGATATTTTCAAGTCATTTGAGGGTTTTGACTTACAGTCGAGCTCGTATGAGCTCTTCGCTTCAAGTATTTTTATTCTCGCCGTGCTCATCTTGTCATCGGCATTGCTGAAAGGTGTCTTTATGTTTTTTATGAGGCAAACCATTATTGTCATGTCTCGCCATATCGAATATGATCTTAAGAATGAGATCTATGCTCACTACCAGTCTTTACCTCTAAGTTTTTATAGAAAGAACAACACTGGCGATTTGATGGCTCGTATTTCTGAAGATGTAAGCAAAGTTCGGATGTACGTAGGCCCGGCGATTATGTATGGAATCAATTTGTTCACGCTATTCGCCATGGTGATTCCATTTATGTTTTCGATCAATCCACGGTTGACTATGTATTCACTGATTCCGCTTCCGCTACTGTCGATTAGTATTTATTTTGTTAATAATATCGTCAACAAACGATCTGAAGAAATACAGCGGAGCCTGTCTAATATGTCTACGTATGTGCAGGAAGCCTTTTCGGGAATCCGGGTGATCAAGGCTTTTGTAAGAGAGGCGGATATGGACAAACACTTCGATGAAGCGAGTGAAGATTACAAAGAGAAATCATTGAAGTTGGCGAATGTGCAAGCACTCTTTTTCCCTTTGATTACCGGATTGATAGGCTTGAGTGTCATTCTGACGGTGTATATAGGTTCGATTGAAGTGTTGAGTGGATCCATAAGTACTGGTGTAATCGCAGAGTTTATCATTTATGTCAATATGCTTACATGGCCAGTTGCATCACTTGGTTGGATTACGAGCATTATTCAAAGAGCGGCGGCTTCCCAGAAACGAATCAATGAATTTTTGGAAGTCAAAAGTGAGATAGTTTCCACAGAGGGAATTGAAACAGAATTGGCTGGAAAAATCAAGTTTGAGAACGTATTCTTTACTTATCCAGACTCTGGAATAGAAGCTTTGAAAAACGTTTCTTTTGACATAAAAGAAGGGGAGTCCCTAGCAATCATCGGAACCACGGGATCCGGAAAGAGCACCATTGCTAACCTGATCTGTAGGATGTACGATATTTCAGGAGGATCACTCAAAATTGACGATGTTTCGATTGAGAAATATTCTGTGGATACAGTTAGAAAGCAAATTGGTTACGTTCCGCAAGATGTGTTTTTGTTTAGCGATACGATAGCTGAGAACATTGCATTCGGTGCGGATGTGATGTCAGATGATATTGTCAATCGAGCGGCAGAAGATGCTGATCTATTGGAGAATATCGATCGCTTCCCGAAAGGGTTTAAGACAAGAGTTGGGGAGCGTGGAATTACGCTTTCTGGTGGTCAAAAACAGCGGGTATCTATTGCCAGAGCAATAGCCCGTGAGCCGAAGATATTGATAATGGATGATGCCCTTTCCGCTGTGGATACCAAGACAGAAAACTCCATCCTTAATGCCATGGCTCGGATTATGAAGGGCAGGACTTCAGTGATTATCTCTCATAGAGTTTCCTCTGCCAAACTGGCGGATAGAGTGATCATGCTAGATGATGGAGAAGTGTTAGAGAGCGGAACGCATGACGAGCTATTATCTAGAAATTGCGCTTACAAAGAACTTCACGACAAGCAGCTGCAAAAGGAGAGCGAGGACTTGGGAGAGTCTGTAGAGTCTTAATTCCTTCCATCGTCATTACAAGCGAAGTGAAGTAATCTGACGTATGTAACAGCTATAATACCGCATTGTATCATAGGCTCTGACTGCCTGATTTACGGAAATCTATTTCACCCAACCCTCAACAGAGCGCGAATTATCGGGATATAGGATTTCAAAAAAGTAATCTTGAAGCTCGACTTGATTTTCTTGAGCTTTTTCCCAAAGCATTGATTCGATCTTATGAGGTCGAGGCTGAACCAATACATGCATGCTTAGAAAAACTGCATATCTATCTCCAGACTCGAATTTCTGCACCTGAAAATTTTGAGGAATCTCAGACATTTCTTCTGATAGCGCCACACCTATGAATTGGTGCACAAAATCTTTAGGGATGGTATCTGTAAGATAATTTACGACGACTAGTTGGCCAGTAATCTCTCCACTATCTAGCATTTGTCTACATAGCACACCAAAATCTCTCGGATCCTCATCACTGTAATGCGTGTAAAAATCTTTACCAGCTATTGAGCGCGTGATGGGTTTGAGTTTGTAAACTTTGATTTCTTCAAAGCCTCCAAGCATATGATAAGCGGAAGAAATAATCACACCCAGAAAAAGGGCAATTAAAGCACCATACAAAAACTGTTTTTGTCCCAATGTCATACGACGACCTCTTTGTATTGCATTTGGTGAAGTTGGGCATAAAATCCGCCGAACTCAAGCAATGATTCATGTGTGCCATCTTCCACGATTTCTCCTTTGTCTAGCACCAATATTTTCTCAGCGTTTTGGATAGTTGACAGTCTATGTGCGATCACAATCGACGTACGACCTTTCATGAGCTTTTGGATAGCATTTTGAATCAACTCCTCAGTCTCGGTATCTACCGAACTGGTTGCTTCATCGAGCACAATTATTTTGGGATCATAAACCATGGCTCTTACAAATGAAATGAGCTGGCGTTGACCCACAGAAAGTGTAGCACCTCGCTCCATTACATTGTAATCAAATCCACCTGGTAGCTTTTCGATAAACTCCTTTGCCCCAACAAGCTCTGCTGCTTCCAAGACTTTCTCTCTACTGATATCCTCGTTACGGAGTGTGATATTATTGTAAATAGTGTCAGAGAATAGAAAAACGTCTTGCAAGACCACCGCAATATGTTTTCTGATATTCCCCAGGTCAAAATCTCGGATGTCACGTCCATCCAGAGATATGGAGCCTTTGTTGATTTCGTAAAATCTAGTCAGCAGATTGATCACAGAAGATTTACCCGCTCCAGTGGCTCCCACCAAAGCCAAGGATGAGCCCTTTTTCACATCGAAGTTGATGTCTTTGAGTACCCAGTCTTCCTCATTGTAGGCAAACCAAACATTCTTAAAGGAGACAGAGCCTTCAATATGATCTGGTTTGTAATTACCACTATCTGGAATGTGCTCTTTGCTGTCCATCAAGTCTAAAATCCTATTGGTAGCCACTATTCCCATTTGTAGCGTATTGAATCGATCAGCTATCATTCTGATCGGACGAAAGAACATTTGGATGTACATAATAAATGCGATAAGCACTCCAAGTGTCAACTGCTCTTGAATCACCTCTCCAGCGCCATACCAAACGATCAGTCCAATTCCTGCAGCCTGAATAATCTCAGCTACAGGGAAGTAAGTCGCGTAATAGAAGACTGCTCGGATGTTGGCCGTTCGATGTTCTCTATTGATTTCCTCGAACTTGTCATATTCTCTTTTCTCGGCATTGAAGATCTGCACGATATTCATTCCTGTGATATGCTCTTGTACGAATGAATTCAAATTGGAAACAGCCGTTCTTACATCGTTGAAGGAGACTTTGACTTTTTCTTTGAAGATATATGTTGCGAAAAGCAAAACAGGTAGGAGCGCCAAACTTACCAAGGTCAACTCCCAACTTGTGTAAAACATAAAGCCAAGGATGACCAAGAGCTGTAAAATATCTGCGATAATTCCGGCTATTCCAGTACTAAACACTTCCGAAAGCGTCTCAATATCTGAGACGTTTCGAGTAACCAAACGTCCGATAGGAGTCTGGTCGAAGAACTTCAACTTGAGACTCTGTAAATGCTTAAATAGTTTGACCCTAATGTCTTTGATAATGTACTGACCGAGCCAGCCAGACAGATAGGTGTGGTAATACTGTACTACCGCTTGTGTGACAAGCAGTACCAAAAGCACAATGATCCAATTGAGCATTCCCTGGTAGTCACCAAATGCAACATGATCGTCAATGGTAATTTGGATCAGTTTTGGTTTCAGCGGAATCAACACAGCTAGGGCTATGGTGAGAAACAAAACCAGATAAAACTGCTTCATATATGGTCTTGCAAATACGAATAGTCGTCTAATGACCTGAGTATCTACAATATTTCCGCTATTCGTTTTTTCTTTCTCCAATGGTTAATTCTCTAAATAAACTGATTCTGGATATTTCACTTCGCTCAAGAAAAGACCATCTGCAGGTACTGACCTACCCGCTCGTGAGCGATCTCCACTTTCGTGTATTCCCTTCAAATCTTGACTATTGATCTTTCCACTTCCAACATCTAACAATGTCCCTACGATTGCTCTGACCATACCTCTCAAAAACCTATTGGCGCTTACGCAAAAAGTATGACCACCGTTGGTTTCTCGCCACCAAATATCAAATATTTCACAATTGAAGTTGTTGACCTCCGTATGAACTTTACTGAAGGCCTGAAAGTTTTTCCAATTCTTGATTATTACGATCGCTTCCGCAATGGCATTAAGATCAACGGGTTTTGCATATAAATAGGATTGCCCAGTGACGAAGGGATTTTTTACAGTATGCAAAAAATACTGATAAGTCCTTAGGCTCGCGTCAAAACGAGCATGTGCCTCCGGTTTGACTTGTCTAACATTATTGATGCTAATATCTTTTGGTAGAATGCTATTGAGCTTATGAGGAAGCTGATCCAATGGAAACTTCAAGTCCTCCAAATCTATATGGGCAATCTGCTGTTTGGCATGAACGCCTGTGTCGGTTCTACCACTCCCCATACATTCAATTTTCTTCTGGAATACCAACGAAAGCGCATTGTTGATTTCCTCCTGCACGGTCTTGGCATTGCGTTGGATTTGCCAGCCGTGGTAGGCGGTGCCTTTGTATGATAGATCCATGAAGTAGCGCATCAGCGCAAAAGTAAACTTTTAGCTGTTACCCGAATTTGTAAACATAAATTCGCCGAAGGCTGACGAATCCCCATGTTTATCAACAGTCAACCACTTTGTGAAGAGTATGGAAGTTTTCACTTTGCGGTGACTTGTTACACAAAAATTGTCGGGGATTCAGCCTGTTTTATGAGAGCCTGTTTTTAAAGAAGAAACTGGAACAAATAGGGTTATCATTTCTCTAAGACATATTGGGCTTAAAGAATTCCAGTCGATCCATTGGTTTGTGAAGAGGGATTGGCACTTTTGCACAAATTTCAAAGTCATGATTCAAAGAATCCAATCTGTGTTTTTGTTGCTAGTCGCATCTGTAA
>CAYGPP010000051.1:0-22602 GCA_964351885.1 uncultured Marinoscillum sp. | reverse complement strand
TTTCTAGTGTATCTACCCAATTTATCTAATCCAAGCCCAGCTCCTAAGCCTAAGGATGGTAAGTATTCACCTTTACGAGCC
The DNA here is from genome assembly GCA_964351885.1 of uncultured Marinoscillum sp. Lineage (GTDB taxonomy): Bacteria > Bacteroidota > Bacteroidia > Cytophagales > Cyclobacteriaceae > Marinoscillum. Next base: position 22,521 of record CAYGPP010000051.1, on the reverse strand, counting down.
ATCACTTCATTTTGTAAGATATGAACCTCCTGTAAGATGATATTCAGCTCTTGATTATTGAGAAGGGCCGAATCAATTAGGGCGATTAGGTATAGATCAGTGAAGTAATTCTTCCACTCCAACTGTGCAATATTGGTTGTATCCTGAGAGTCATTGAAGCTCTCAGGCACTGAATTATTTTCAGCTTTATTGACTACCAAATCAGGGACACAAGCTGATAAACTTATCATTAAGCCAACCACTGCTAAACATTCGTATATTCTTTTATTAATCGTGTTCATGGTTACTTTAGTTATTCTGGTTTTCATCCGAATCGTCAGATTTGTCCAGCTTTTTTCTTACTGATTCACTCCACTGTTTGTCTTGTTCCACTACGGCCTGTACAAATTCCTCAGACCAAGGATCGTTGTGTTGGTCACTGATTAGATTTCTACCTTCAGCCAGTGATGCGAAAATATAATACAGTCCTGGAATGATGATTACCCCGAAAATAGTTCCGAAAATCATTCCACCCATGGCAGAAGAACCAATAGTCTTGTTACCCACTGCACCTGCTCCATGAGAAATCACGAGAGGTATCAAACCTGCAATAAACGCGAATGAGGTCATAAGAATTGGCCTGAATCTCACTTTAGCACCTTCAATTGCCGCTTCAAAGACTGTAGCTCCTTGGCTATGCTTTAGCACAGCAAACTCCACTATTAGTACTGCATTTTTACCAAGCAATCCTATGAGCATAATCATTCCTACCTGTGCATAAACGTCATTCGCCAGTCCCATCATTTTGAGAAGGAGGAAAGATCCGAATATTCCAACGGGAAGAGAAAGCACCACGGCGAGCGGAAGTAAAAAGCTTTCATACTGCGCGGCTAACACGAGATACACAAATATGAGTACTACGATGAATATGAAAATAGCTTCGTTACCACGTCTAGACTCATCATAAGAGAGGTCTTCCCAAGCTATATCATATCCGCGAGGCAGTGTTTCTTCAGCTACTTCACGAATTGCCGCAATTGCATCGCCTGTTGTGAAACCTGCAGCAGGCAAACCTCGGATGGAAGCTGAATTGTACAAGTTGTAACGCGTGATTTCATTTGGCCCCTGCTTTTTGATGATTTTCATAAATGACGAATAGGGAACCATCTCACCATCTTCGTTTTTCACGAATAAATCTTCTAAGTCAGAAGGATATCTTCTGTATTCCGGTCCGGCTTGTACGTAGACCTTAAAGAATCGACCAAATCTGATAAATCCTTGTTCATAGGTACTACCTATTAGAATGTTCAGATTCTCCATAGCTGCACCTATTGAGACACCTTTTTGCATGGCTATTTGGTTATCAATCTCTAGCTCATACTGAGGGTAATTGGCAGCAAAAAATGTAAAGAGACCAGTAATCTCTTCGCGCTCACGCAAAGCATCCATAAACTTATTGTTGATCTGCTCAAACCCTTGATAATCAGTGCTATTGGTCTTGTCCAACATTCTAAGCGAGAAACCGCCTGATGAACCAAATCCCGGAACAGCGGGTGGTTCGAAGTATTCAATTACTGCACCCAAATCTCTGGTTTCTTCTTCAAGTTCCTCCATGATCTCATGGACTGAGTGTTCACGATCAGACCAATTCTTAAGATTGATTAAGCAAGTACCCGCATTCGAGCCGCGACCTTCTGTCATGATTTCATATCCGGCCAACGCTGATACAGACTCTATACCGTCTATACCCTCACATATTCTTTGGAGCTCAAGCGCAACCTGATTGGTACGCTCAAGGGTAGCCCCAGGCGGTGTTTGTATAATAGCATAGATCGTTCCTTGGTCTTCATTAGGAATGAAGCCTGATGGCAATACTTGACTTTCAAAGTATATTCCTATACAGAAAGCGAAGAGTACACCAAAAGTGATAACCCTCCGGTTCACTATTATTTTTAATAGCTGAACATACTTTCCAGTAAGGTTTTCGAAACCACTATTGAAACCATTCAACAAACGACTCATTATCGATCGTTTCTTAGGCTGACCATGCGTATTTTTCAATAGCATAGCACAGAGAACAGGAGTGAGGGTAAGTGCTACCACTGCAGACAGTATGATCGAGCTTGCCATAGTGATAGCGAACTGACGATAAAATGTACCGACAGGGCCAGGCATGAATGCAATTGGTAAAAACACAGAGACCATAACTAAAGTGATAGCAATGATGGCACCACTGATTTCGCCCATTACTTCCTTCACAGCTTCATAGGGGCTAAGATCTTTTTCATGCATCTTAGCATGAACAGCTTCCACCACCACTATCGCATCATCTACCACAATCCCAATAGCTAATACCAGTGCAAAAAGCGTGATTAGGTTAATGGATAGTCCAAAAATTTGAAGAATGAAGAAGGCTCCAATTAGGGAAACTGGAACGGCAATAATTGGGATCAAAGTAGAACGCCAGTCGCCAAGAAAGATGAATACAACAAAAGCTACCAATATAAACGCATCTCTCAATGTATGAAGGACTTGCTCCATCGACGCATCTAGGAAGTTAGAAACATCATAGCTGATCTTATAATCCATCCCAGGCGGAAAACCATCTTCCAGCTCTGCAAGCTTTTGCTTTACTTCATCAATCACTTCAGACGCATTACTTCCTACAGTTTGTTTGAGTACAATCGAGGCGGCAGGAAAACCATCAAGGTTGGAGTAGATATCAAAGAACTCACTACCCAATTCCACCTCGGCTATGTCACGTAAATGAATGATTTGACCTTCTTCATTTTCACGTATGATTATGTTTTCGTATTGCTCTGCTTTGTTGTATCGCTCCTGATAGACCAATACATATTCAAGTGATTGTGCTTGCTTACCAGAACTTTGACCCAGTCTACCGGGTCTTCCAATGATACTCTGCTCTAGCATGGCCTCCATCACTTCCTCAGCGGAAATCTTGTAAGCGCGCATTCTATCCGGCTTCAACCAAACACGCATTGCAAATTGTCTACTACCTAATATTTGTGCTCGTGCAATACCTTTGATTCGCTGAATCTCAGGAATCATGTTAACATTAGCATAGTTGTATAAGAACTTCTCGTCTGTATCAGCATCCTTACTGTACAAGTTGACATACATCAACATACTTGGCTGAATAGGAGTAATGATCACACCTTCACGTTGCACAAGAGGAGGAAGTAGAGGCATTACCTGATCTACCCTTGTTTTCACTTGGACTACTGCTTGGTTTGGATCAGTTCCGGGCTCGAAAATGATTCTAATAGTAGCTTCCCCTGCGCTAGTTGCATCAGAAGCGATGTAGCGCATTCCTTGCACCCCATTGATAGCTTGCTCCAATGGAATCAACGTAGAATTGACTAAAACTTCTGCGCTCGATCCAGGATAAGCTATGAAAATATTCACCGTAGTAGGTGCTATCTGAGGGAACTGAGATACTGGTAGGGTGTTAATTGCTAAAGTGCCTGTGAATAACAGTACAATAGAAATTACAATAGCCAATACTGGTCTGTGTATTATTCTGCTGAAAAACATTACTTCTTTAGTTTAAGATGAATTGAATTATTCAGCGTGAAGCTCAAGATGCGAGATCACCTCTGTTGGCTCTAAGTAGTCCATGACAATTTGGTCACCATCACGTACTTTGCGCAACCCCTCCAATATGATTCTATCAGAGTCCTTAAGACCTGAATTGACTTGATATAAGTGAGGGAGTTCAGCACCTACTTTTATCTGTCTAGAACGAACCAATCCATCTTCATCAACTACAAAGACATATTTCTTATCAAGAATTTCGAATGTGGCTTTTTGAGGAATTAGCAACGCATCTTTAAGTGGAGCTTGTACCAACACACTTCCAGTTTCTCCGTGTCTTAAAAGACCTTTTTGATTAGGGAATGTGGCTCTAAAAGCTATATTTCCAGTTTCGCTATTAAAGTCTGCCTCAATAGTATTTACTACTCCCTCGTATTCAAACAGTTTATTATTGGCCATTAATAACTTTACAGTTAATGGATGAGTGCTATCCTTGCTCAATTCAATTTTATAGTCCAAATACTCTGCCTCAGGGACGTTGAAATAGACCCACATTTCATGATTGTCGGAAAGTGTGGTGAGTAGCTCACCTTCTTCCACAAGGCTTCCTTTTCTCACATGAAAATGATCCATGATCCCGTCAAATGGCGCTCTGACTTGAGTAAAATCCAAATGAACTTGAGCTAGTGCTAATTCGGCTTTTGCTTTATCTAATTTGGCTTCAGCCAATGCAAGCTCATTAGGTGCGACTACATTACCATCTGCCAATTTTTTAGTGTTCTGATACTCTATCTCGGCGAAATGTTTCTCTGCCTCTGACTTTTGGAGCTCTGCCTGATAAAGCCGTGGCATGATTTGAAACATAAGTTGTCCTTTCTTTACGAACTGACCTTCATCCACAAAGATCTCCTGCAAGTAGCCTCTTTCGAGTGCTCTGAGTTCAATATGCTGAGTAGAATGAATTTGACAAACGTATTTTTTTGTTACCGATGTATCTAATTTAATTGGGCTTGTTACCGAGAATTTTATTGGAAGTTCTTTGTGTTCATTGTGTGATTGGCAATTGGTACAAAACAACACGACACCTACAACCAAGGTGCTGGTTAAAAATTTCATAAGGAATTATTTAATGAATGTGTAATTGAACTTACATTTATCCTAAGAGGTAAATGTAAGGATTTAGCTAAATGATGAGGAAGAGGAAAAACCCCTTTTAGTTGACTTAGCCCAGATGCGTTTTGAATTGCTTGTAGAGAACGTAAAGTCGTTCGGGGGTCCTTGAAGTCTTATCAATTTCACAGAACTGAATCTGGGTAGAAACAAGATTTTTCAAATTGTGGTATTCAAACGAGAAGGATACGATTTCACTGAATATTAATTCAACTTCCTTTTCGCCATCTTTTAATTCCTTTTCATACTCAATAGAATCTACAACATCCGTATCCGCTACAAAAGACTGACCGTCTATTGCAGTAGTGACCATTGCTAGCAAAAGAAGCCAAGCAAAAGAGAGCTGAAGGATGTTATTTTTCTGAGTATTCACAATTCTAAAATCTATCAAATGTAAATGGTTTTCAGAAATAACCAATATGCTTGAAAAAATATAATGATAACTTCAATTGTAGGAATGCTAGAATACTGTGCGTACATTTGCATTTCCATTTAGAAATGAGGTTAGGCCTGCTTAATCTCTCGTAAGAAACAAGAAGTTCTCCAATAAAGATTTCCCATTTCATTTTACTAAGTTTCTCGATAGAGTCATCGGTAAATTGCCGGTGGAAAACAAGAACCGAGATGGTTAACATCTCAAACAACAACTATAAAGAGTACTAAGATGAAAGAAGGAACAGTTAAGTTTTTCAACAACACAAAAGGTTTTGGTTTTATTAGCCCATCAGATTCACGCGAAGATGTCTTCGTACATGAGTCAGGATTAGTTGATGATATCCGTGAAAACGACAAAGTAAAATTTGACGTAGAAATGGGTAAAAAGGGAATGAACGCCGTTAATGTTGAATTGATCGACTAATTAAGAAATTAGAATCAAATTGAAAGCCATCTGAAAAGATGGCTTTTTTTGTTTCTAGTCAATGAATAAATGAGTTGAGAGCAGCGAGATAAATACATTTCAATAAAATTAACTTTGACTGTATTATATTTATGCCTCACCTAGTACCCAAAGCTAACTATGCACGTATTTGATCTGATTGCCGTCCTTATCTTCATTTCAGGGTTGTTCATTTTTATTAACACTCTTTATTTGAAATTACCATCATCTGTAGGATTCATTATTTTGACTTTATTGATGTCTGCTGCGTTATTGATTGGAGAGTTTTTGATGCCTTCATTAGATATTCCTGGCCACATCAAGGAGTTCGACTTCCGCAGTGTGCTCAATCAAATGGTGATTAGTGTCATTCTCTTTGCAGGTGGACTTAATATGAACATCAAAAAGCTTGGAGATCAAAAAATTGCGGTAATCATTATTTCAATTGTTGGGGCGATTATTTCTACTTCAGTGATCGGCACGTTGATGTTCTACATTCTTAATCTACTCGGTATTGATATCTCATTCATGTACAGTTTGGTTTTTGGAGCAGTAATTACCTCTACAGATCCAATTACCAATAGTAGTCCAGTGAAGCGTTTTCTTATGCCCAAGATTTTGGAAGTAAAAGTGGAAGGGGAGTCACTTTTCAATGGTGCATTTTCGGTAGTGCTTGCATTCGTCCTTTATCACCTGGCTATCGTTTCTGGTGGTGACGATATCACGCTCGGTACTTTTGTAAAAATTCTTAGCTTAGAACTCCTTGGAGGGGTTTCTATTGGGATAGTTTTCGGTTTAATAGGATTTCAATTATTAAAGTTTATTGATAATGATGATGTTCATATCGAAGTATTGATCACTATCGCTTTGGTTCTATTAGGATCGTTTATTTCGGGTTATTTCAGTATTTATTCAAAATCTGTTTCTCTAATAATGGGACTGATTATTGGGAATTTGAGTAGGGAAGGAGATTCAGGAGAGTCAAGCGTCGGGACCTACGTTTATAAATTCTGGAATCTTATGGAAGAAACGATGGCAGTTATGCTATTCGTTTTAATGGGGTTAGAAATGCTCGTTATTGAAGTAAGTGTGTTGTCTTTTGCAGCTGGTTTTCTAGCTATTAATGTGGTTTTATTTGGAAGATGGATAAGTGTTTATCTACCTGTTAAGGTACTCTCCGGCAAGCATGGTTTCGATAAAAACACGACCTCAGTCATGACTTGGGGAGCACTAAGAGGTGGTTTACCCATAGCTCTAATACTCGCTCTAGATGATTTCCCTGGTAAGGATCTGCTCTTTACGATGACTTATGTAGTTGTCATTTGCACCATCCTTTTTCAAGGGTTCACTTTACCTACAATGCTTCGCTCCATGTTTGTTGAAGTGAAAGATTAGGATACTTTTTTCTTTAGATCCAAGGAACAATAAAGTGATTCAATTCATTATATAAGTTGTATTCACCTAATTCAAATATGACAAGACATATATGATCGATTGGAACGATGTAATCAAGTATGCCAAGAAGAACCTTGAGCCTAGTAGAAGAGTAGAGAAGCCTGAAGCTGATTGGAAAACACAGCTCACACCTGAGCAATATAGGGTTACCAGGCAAAAAGGAACAGAGCGAGCAGGAACAGGAGATTTATGCTATTCACATGAAGCAGGGAAATACGCATGTATCTGTTGTAATGAGCCTCTATTTGATTCTACCATTAAGTTTGAATCGGGGACTGGCTGGCCGAGTTTCACTACGCCTATAGAACTGAATGCGATCAAATATGACATGGATAAAACCTTCGGAATGGTAAGGGTTGAGGTGATGTGCAATGTGTGCGATAGTCATTTAGGACACGTCTTTGCAGATGGTCCAGAACCAAGTGGGTTAAGATATTGTGTGAATTCCGCATCTATTCAACTGATCAAGGAGTCGTAGGTCGACTGCTGAATCAAAGTAGGTAGGTATTGTTAGATCTTTCTAAAATCATATCAGTATATCTACGGATGTGAAATTGTGAAATTCCCACATAAATAAATACCATTTTTCTTAGAGTAAACTTCGGGCAATTCGGGCGTTAGATTGAGTGAAGAAAATCGAACACCTAAATTCTAGCAAAATGAAATATTTAATTGGAATGACTATCGCAATTTTCATAACAGTTGGATCATTACAAGCCCAAACTCCGAAAGGACTTAAAGGTCCAGCAGCCAAAAATTATAAACCTTGGCAGAATAAAAGCAAGGATGATAGCAGGACCCCTGCAGTTTCTTTTCCAACCAAAGAAACATTAAAAGGTCCTGAAGCCAAAAATCATAAGCCTTGGAATGATGCGAGAGAAATGGCCAATGCAGTACAAATAAGTGTGTCCAAGCAGAAATTAAAAGGTCCTGCAGCTAAGAATCAGAAACCTTGGCAGGACTGACTTTGAAATCAAGTATTTATCGTTAATAATAGAGCCGGTTAAAGCCGGCTTTATTATTTTTAGTTCGTATTGAAAGATAGAGTTAGAATCTATAAGAGGAAATCAACTAAATGGCACCATTTTATTATGAAACGAAGAATTAGTCTCTTCCAAAAAATTAAAACCATAGCAGCTCTTGCTGTGGTTTTCTTATTGGTGTTAGCAACCAATATGATGGACAATAGTCATTTCGAAATAGTTAGGAAAACGCTAAGTACAGTCTATGAGGATAGACTTGTGGTTAAAGATTATATTTATAAGATTTCAAAACAGCTCCAAATAAAGGAGCGTGTATTCTATACGAATGACCAAGACCTTTTCCCACTAACTTACAGTTCAACAAATGATTCTTTAAGTACATTGATAGTACAATATACCACCACAAAACTCACCACCAAGGAAGCTAAATATCTTGAATCTCTACAGCGAAGAATAGTCCAACTGCAGCGTTTCGAAAAGGAATTTTTTGAGGAGTCTTCAAGAGTGGCTGAACTAGAACTTACTGACAATATTTCTAAGTTATTTAGTGATATTAGAAGTGATCTGGATGTATTATCACAAATTCAGTTAGAAGAGGGGAAAAGACAGATCAACCAATCCAATAGAGCGATCGCAACAAGTGATATGATATCGAAATTTGAAATCATCGCTCTCATTATTATAGGGGTAATTATTCAGCTGATTATTCTTTACAAGAGTCCAAAACTAAAGGGAAGGGATTATGAGTAAACCTTGAGATCAGTTTTCAACTCATTAGTGTCAATATTTTAGATTCCGCTCATTTTTTCATTCAGGAGAATTATTGAGCAACGATTACAAGAACAATTACTTGATTGAATATCAAGCATCGAATCAGGCTAATTGATCAAATCTGGGTCTTTTTTCGGAAGGGCTATCAATTGATTTTCGACATAACTTTTAAAATTTTCCATCAAGGAGTCTTTGATATCTTCTCTTCGAGGAAAATCAAATTTTAATGGATCCCTTTGTTTGCCCATATACCAAACCCTCAGGCATAAATGTGGACCAGAAGAATATCCGGTGGAACCTACTAACCCAATTATCTGACCTTGCTTTACTGAATCACCCACGATCATTGCTGAATCGATCTGCGATAGGTGTAAATACTGAGTGGTCAGATCCTTTGAGTGACGGATTTTTACGTTGTTTCCATTCGCTCGGTCATATCTTACCCTCGTTATAATTCCGTCTAAACTAGATTCTATTGGTGTCCCGAGTGCGGCCTCAAAATCCATTCCGTAATGAGGTAAGCTTCTTCTCCTTGTAGGATGAAATCGCCGCTGAGCATACAGTGAAGTTATTCTGTCAAATTGAAGTGGAGCATAGCTCATATTCAGGCCATTTTTATCGAAGTATTCTATTCCATTGCCATTATTGAAGCCATAAGCCTCATAAATTTGACCATCATGTTCGAAAATAATAACGTGAATTTTGCCACTTCCAATAATCTCGTTTTCAACAGTTAATTGATCGAAAATGATTCTATAGCTATCTCCATTTTTCAAGTTCTTGAAATCAATCTTCCATGCAAAAATACTGAGTATTCTATCCGCTAAATCTTTCGGTAATTCAGCACTGACTATTGAATTAACCAGGGAAGAATGAATCACGCCTATTGCAGAAGTGACCTGAACGGTAATCGGTTTCAAATGAAGAGAGACCTCTGCACTGATGAGGTTCATCTGCATAGCAGAAGTATCGCTTAAGTCGTAACTCATCAAATACGGATTTCCTGTTTTAGTATCAAAAAATACTTGATAGGTGTTTCCAACTTTGAAATCTTTTGGAGGGACATAGCTTGAAATCTGCGACACTACCTCATTAATGATATTTTTTGAAACCCGAAGTGATTTCAAAATATCATTGAAGGTATCTCCATATTTGACTTGAAAGTTTTTTTGACCTGAGTAATGAGGAATTATCGGCGGAGAGATAGTCGTTGTATCTGGGAAAGGCCCATTTTGCTCATTAGAAATTGGAGCGAATACAGTTTGACCGGCACCCAGTTTTTCTGGCTTTTGTTCTTGTCTTAAATCACTACAAGCCAAAAAAGGCAAAAGAATTATTGAGATAAGAAAGTGAGTGTATTGTATTGATTCTCTAAGCAAGGGATTTTAGTTGGCTTCTAAAAGTGGCCAAAATTAGGACTTTTTAACTATTTAAAAAGTGTATACCTAATTCCTAAAAAAGAGCGCCTACCTTGATTACTTGCGTAGACGTATGTTGGATCAAAAGATAATGCATTTGGGTTTTGAGTGGTAGCTATTACCTGACCCTGCGTATTAAACTCAACTCCTTCATCAAATGGGTCGAAAGATCTCGCAATACTATTAGCAGGTGGAGTGAAATTGAGAAGGTTTTTCACACCAAAATAGACCTCCCAATCATTTCCAAAGGTTTTGGTAAGTTGAATATTTTGAATGCTCCACCATGGTGAATATTCTTCACGATTATCATCTGGCCCCAATAGGGGGAGTTTCATAGGACCATATAAGTTGCCTGTATAGTCGACAGTAAGCCCCATTTCTTGCCAAGTATATCCTAGGTTCCATACGCCTTGAAATGACTCAGTAAGTAACTGCCTGAATCGTTCTCCTCCCTCAACAACTGAAACGTCCATTACGGTAGCACCAGCTAATAACTTAAGCCCGTTCACCCAAGAGACGTCCATATTGAGTGAGAAACCCTTGGATATTGAGTGACCATTTAAGTTGTCATAGATGATCTTGTTGGGATCAGTTTCGTAATCTGGCAAAATTCTGTTTGAGAAATATGTATAGAAAGCGCTGGCGTCTAAGCCGATGTATGCATTGCTTACTGTATAAATTTTCTTAACAAAGTTCAGATTTGTATTCCAAGAAGTTTCGGGCTGTAATTCGCTGGCAAACTCCACGTCTCTAGCACCCGTGAGTGCCGCGTGATCTTCCGTGAATACATTTGCTACCCTATATCCATTCCCAACACTCCATCTAAACACATTCATCTTGTCTTTGGAGTCGCATTTATAGTTGAATCGAGGAGTCAAAATACTACCATGTCTGCTATTATAGTCATATCTAAGGCCTAACAGAATTTTGTTTCTTTCATTCAATTCAATCTCATCCTGTACAAATACTCCAGGAAGGTGCGTAATGGAACTTTGGTTGATATTTCTATTGGTATCGAAAGTAGCTGGAGTATTGTCGTCGTAATATGTATAGCGATAGGAGAGCCCGAATAAGAGATTATTTTTACTGATCGCTTTGTTCCAGATAAGTTGACTAAACCCAACATTTTGATCCGCTATATAAGATAAATCGCCATAAACTGAGTTTTGGTCATGCACATTTGCACTAAACTGAAATTTTATGTTTTCAGTTGTTGGGAGCTGATATATCCCAAATAGCTCCCATCTATTGGTATAGATACTTTCTCCATAGATATTAGTTCCACCTCTATCGGCCTCTGTCCAATTCATTTCTCCTCCCCATCTATTCTCGTACACATACCGACCTGCTAAGGAGAAGACCTTATTGTCTTTACGAATGAAATTCAGTTTATTGAAAACAGAGATTCTATTCTGCAGTGTGAGATCCGTAAATCCATCATTGTTGTTATCTATTGGATTTTGATAGTTGAAATAGTTGACTCCCAAGAGGGATTCGAGATGTTCCCCAAGTCTATACTTCACCCCTAGATCAACATTATATTCTTGCCAGTCTGTTGCAAATACGTCAGCTGAAACTATGGGAGCATCTAACGGATGTTTGGTGATAATGTTAATCAATCCACCAACAGCTTCTGAGCCATAAAGTGTAGAAGCAGGCCCTTTGACTACCTCGATACGCTCCACAAGCGACCGTGGAATTCCAGTGAGACCATAAACGGTGGATAAACCACTTACGATAGGCATTCCATCTATGAGAATCATTGTATATGGGCCTTCCAATCCATTTATATGAATGTCTCCAGTATTGCACACGTTACAATTCAATTGAGGGCGCACACCATTTACATTCTGCAGGGATTCGAAAACTGAGGGCGTAGGATTGGCTTTGAAAAAGTCGCCAGTGAATACTTCTATAGGAACAGGACTCTCCATTCGGCTTACTTCCTTCATAGTAGCAGTCACTACTACTTCATCAAGCCTCTGAGTTGATTCTGTGAGCACTAGGTTAAGCGTTGTAATAGAACCTTCTGCGATACTTATAACTTGTTTCAGAGGAAGAAATCCAACAATTGATACCACAAGCGTATAATTTCCTAGTGGAATACTCTTGATTTGAAATCCGCCTGAAATATCAGTAGCAGTACCAAAGGCAGTGCCTTGCAAACCTATATTTGCGAATTCTACACCGTTATTTTCATAAGAAACTTTCCCTATTATAGAACCTGTTTGGGCATACACATTTGATAGTGGACTCAGTATGCCTATAAGGACAACTGCGAGTATTGATTTCATCAAACTGAACAATTTATTAGAAGCTTAAAATTATAAAGTTAGATTTATCTAACAAATATATTAGGTAATAATCTGTTACTTTTGTTTAAACTTTTAAAATGTGAGTTCATCTACAGAAGAAAATTACCTCAAAGCCCTTTACGCTCTGTCTCAGCAAGAGGATCAAGTCAGCATATCGGACATTAGTGCCTACTTGGAAGTAAGCAAGCCAAGTATCAACAGTATGATCAAAAATTTACAGGCAAAAGGGTTGGTTAAGTATGAAAAGTACAAACCTGTCACCCTCACCATAAAAGGAAAAGAAATTGCAGCGCTTGTTATACGCAAACATCGCCTGACCGAAATGTTCCTCGTGAATCAAATGGGGTTTGGCTGGGAAGAAGTTCACAATATTGCAGAGCAAATGGAGCATATCAAATCACCAGCGCTGTTTGATCGTATGGATGAATTGATGGGTTATCCAAAAACAGATCCTCATGGCTCTCCGATACCCGATAAGCACGGTAGAGTAGTAAGTCAATCTTTAATTCGAATGAGTGAATGCAAAACAGGGACAAATGTCCGACTAGAGGCTTTGGACAATTCATCCAACGATTTTCTCTCATTCTTGAATAGTAAAGACATTTCACTTGGGATACAAATTGAATTGATCCATAAAGAGTCTTTTGATAATAGCATGACTGTCCGTATTTCCAAAAAACGTAAAGAGGTCCTAAGTGGTAAAGTGTGCGACCGACTTTTAGTATCTTATTTAGAAAGTGGTTCTACGAATCGATAGGCATTAAGCTTTCTTCACAAACTCAGATTTGAGTTCCATGGCTCCAAAGCCATCAATCCTACAATCAATATTATGATCACCATCTGTTAGCCTAATATTCTTAACCTTCGTCCCTGCCTTTACGGGTTTTGGCATTCCTTTCACTGGCAGATCTTTCATCACGACTACAGTGTCACCATTTTGAAGTTCGTTACCATTCATATCTCTTATCGTAATATCGATTGCCGTCTCTTCTTTAGCTTCTTTTGGTTTTTCCGGACTCCACTCGTGACCACACTCAGGACACATAAGTAGTGCATCCGACGGATAGCCGTATGGAGATTGGCAATTGGGACAAGGGGGTATTTCGGACATGATTCTGTTCTTTTAAACTTATTGACAAAGATAAGTCTAGGTATTTGATCTTCTTTCATCTTAATGGAGGTACTCATTACATCATGAGTTTTCTAAGAAGCAATTAGTGGTTTTGGAAGGTTATTCAAGGCAATATTTCAACGCATCTTAATAAATCATGTCGTCTCTTGAGAATTGTCATGTTACGATTGGTGAGTCAATTCTAGATTCGTTGCATCAGTGAATTATTTCTTTCATCAAACAGTAACAAGGATGGATCAAGAAGCAAAAATTTTATTGAGCGTAGCTGACGACCTATTCGGCAAGGCACAAGAAGAGTTGTATAAACCTGAAGAAGATGTAGTTCCATTCAGCGTTTGTCAAAACTCTTATTACGCAATCACCAACTACTTAAACAGCTTTCTAGCGAGCGAAGGCAAATCACTCCCTTCCTCTGCTACATTGGATGAACTCATCAAAAGCTGTATTTCGTTGGATACCAATTTTGAACATCTCCATTTAGTTCCAATATACAATCCTGAAAACAATAAGGATTTGTGGATGTCGGTCGAGACCGCCAAAAAATTCTTATATGCCGCTAATAGAACACGCGACATGGTCATTCAGAAAAAATCATCTAAAGTATGAGTAGCAAGAAAAGTGCCCCTAAGTATCCAGGTATTCGTTCGGCCATGGATGGAAATACCGCAGCAATAATGTGTGAACGCGAATCCTCTGATGCAGCCGGTGCGTATCCAATCACTCCCTCAACGCAGATGGGAGAGTATTGGGCGGAAGAGGCAGCCAAAGGTCATCTCAATATATCCGACAAACCTCTAATTTTCATAGAACCTGAGGGTGAGCATGCAGCAGCAGCAGTCACAGCTGGGCTGTCTATGACGGGACAAAGAGCCGCCAATTTCTCATCAGGACAAGGCATAGCTTATATGCACGAGTCTTTGTATGCCGCAGTTGGTAAACGACTTACTTATGTGCTCAATATTGGAGCCAGGGCTATGACCAAGGCTACACTGAATGTACACGCTGGACATGACGACTATCATGCAGTAGATGATACTGGTTTTTTTCAATTGTTTGCTAAGAACGCCCAACATGTCGCCGACCTTAATGTAATTGCTCATAAGATTGCTGAATTGGCACTTACACCTGGTATTATAGCTCAGGATGGATTTCTTACGACCCATTTAATCGAAAGTTTAAATATTCCAGAAAGGGAATTGATTAAAGAATATCTAGGAAGACCAGATGATATCATCGATACCCCTACACCGGCTCAAAAAATCATTTATGGGGATAAACGAAGAAGGATTCCAGAATTATGGGATGTAGACAATCCAATGATGGCTGGAATCGTGCAAAATCAGGATTCGTACATGCAGAGTGTGGCAGCTCAACGCCCGTTCTTCTTTGATCATATCAAAGACCTAACAGATAAAGCTTTTGACGATTACGCAGAGCTTACAGGGAGACAGTATAAGCGCGTAATGACATATAAAGTCGAGGATGCTGATTATTTAATTCTAGGACAAGGAAGTGTAGTTCCGAGTGCAGAAGTAGTAGTGGACTACCTACGCTCAACAAGAAAACTTAAAATCGGAGTAGTAGATCTAGTGATGTTTCGTCCTTTCCCTGCCGATCATCTAGCAAAAATACTAAAAGGAAAAAAAGGTGTAGTGATCTTGGAGAGACTGGATCAACCATTGGCAGAAGATCTTCCAATTGCAAGAGAGTTACGCGCAGTTTTATCAAAATGTCTGGAGAACGGAATATCCAAAAAAGACAAACCATATCCCGAATTAGAGTCTTACCAGCAAAAAGATATTCCTTCTATATATTCAGGTTCGTTTGGAATGGGTAGTAGAGACCTTCAGCCTGAAGGTATAATTGGAGCAGTAGAAAATATGTTACCGGATGGTAAGCATAAAAAATTGTTCTATTTATCCATAGATTTTATAAGAGATAATCCTTTTACTCCAAAGCAAAGAGCTTATCAAGAAAGCATCCAAGATGCTTATCCAAAAGTAAAAGAGTTGGCTATAAGAGGGTCGGAAAATCCTAACCTCATGCCAAAAGGAGCCACTACCGTACGCTTTCACTCTGTAGGAGGCTGGGGAGCAATCACTACTGGTAAAAATCTGGCCATGACCCTTTATGATCTATTGGGTTGGGATATTAAGGCTAACCCAAAATATGGATCTGAAAAGAAAGGTCAACCTACAACTTATTACTTATCAGCAGCCCCAGAGCCTATTCGCATTAATTGTGAATATGTATTCGTGGATGTGGTATTGTCACCGGATCCAAATGTATTTAAGCATACCAATGCGCTTTCAGGTCTCAAAAAGGGTGGATGCTTTATCATCCAAAGTGATAAAGCCAAACCAGAAGATGTATGGTCTGAGTTTCCAAAGCACAGCCAAAAATTCATCGTTGATAATGAAATTCGTGTCTTTTATATCGACGGATTTAAAATCGCGCGTGAAGAAGCCACTGATCCCGAACTACAACTAAGAATGCAGGGTATTGCATTTCAAGGGGCATTCTTCGCTTCATCTCCATTGATGAAGTCAGCAGGGCTCAATGAACAAGAGCTTCTCAAAGCAATAGAAGATCAACTTCAGCATAAGTTTGGAGGAAAAGGTCAACGTGTGGTTGATGACAATATGAGAGTGGTAAAACGTGGCTTTACCGAAGTATATGAAATCACCGATAAGGTGGTTCAGACTAACTCGACAGTAAAATCTACAGCGGACGTAGTGCCAATTCCCAAAATGGTAAAGGAACTACCTCAGAGTAAGTCCAACCTCAGTGACGTACATCGTTTCTGGGAACAAACAGGTAGTTTTTATGCTCAAGGTATGGGTAGTGACAACATTACAGATCCATTTATTGGTCTAAGTGTAATGCCTGCTGTGACCTCAGTTTTCAGAGATATGACTGGGATTCGATTTGAACACCCTGAGTGGATACCGAATAATTGTACCGCTTGTGGTAAATGCTATACGGTATGTCCAGATACTGCCATCCCAGGTCTTGTAAGCGAACTGACGGATATCTTAGATACGATAGTGAAGCGGGTTAAGAAAAATCACGAAGGAGTGAATCTTCTTTCAAAGGCTGCGCGTACTATGGAAGGCAAGATTAGAAAGCTGTTTCAAGCATCAAATAAAGGAGCTACAGTTAATAACCTGATGCAAGATGCCATTGATCAGATGCTGGAGGGAAGCGATGCAAATAGTGAACTAGCAAAGGAACTTGGATGGTTTAGAGATGAACTAGGAGATTTTCAATTCGCATTGACTCGTCCTTATTTTGATTTGCATGAGAAGGCAGAACCGAATAGTGGTGGCTTGTTTAGCATCACTATCAATCCAAGTACATGTAAAGGTTGCAACGAGTGTATAGCAGTTTGTGATGATGATGCGCTTAGACCTATTATCCAAACAGAAGGCTCAGTGGCTAAGCTCAGGAAAGACTGGGATCTCTGGATGGATCTTCCTACTACACCACCAAAATACAATCGCATAGATGATCTTGAAGAGAAAATCGGACCATTAGAAACCATTCTTCTCAACAAGGACGCTTACTTAAACTTTGCCAGTGGCGATGGAGCTTGTCTCGGTTGCTCTGAGAAGTCAGTTGTACATCTATTTACTGCAACAGTGGAGTCTTTAATGCAACCACGAATTAAGAAGCATATAACACATCTCGAAGACCTCATTAAAAAATTGGAACAGAAGATTCAATCTAAGCTGATGAGTACTGTCAATATCAGTGATACAGATGCTATCTCAAAAATTCTTACTGACAATCATCATGTTGATCTTACCATGTCCGGTATTGCGAGTAAGTTGGAAGCTGAGAAAGGGGGAGAGCCAATAGATCAAGAGTGGTTACAAAACGTCACACAAATTCTGGCCAGATTGAAACATCTCAGATGGAAATATACTGAAGGCATTACTGGGAAAGGAAGGTCTTCCATGGGTATGACCAATGCCACGGGCTGCACCTCAGTTTGGGGAAGTACCTATCCATTCAACCCATATCCATTCCCTTGGGCCAATCACTTATTCCAAGATTCCACCTCTATGGCAATGGGGATTTTCGAAGGACATATGTCCAAAATGGCCGATGGTTTCAGGGCTATTCGTAAAGCAGAATTGGAGCTTGAAGGGAAATATCGAAAAGAGGAGCACGACAGTTTCTTTACCTACTTCAACTGGCTACAATTCACAGATGAAGAGTGGTTGTTATGTCCTCCGGTAGTTGCATTAGGTGGTGATGGAGCCATGTATGATATAGGCTTACAGAACCTCTCTCGAATGATGGCTTCAGGCAAACCAATCAAAGTGATCATAGTCGATACCCAAGTCTACTCCAACACTGGAGGTCAAGCTTGTACATCAGGTTTTATTGGTCAGATCTCAGATATGGCCCAATATGGTAAAGTTTGGAAAGGTAAATCAGAACCAAGAAAAGAGATTGGTTTGTTGGCCATGGCTCACCGTAATACCTATGTGATGCAAGGCACTTTGGCAAACACTAGCCATATGATTGAAGGGTTTATAGATGGACTGATGGCCAGAAGGCCTGCCTTGTTCAACCTATACACTACCTGCCAGCCTGAACATGGTGTAGCAGATGATTTGGGTGTAAATCAGGCGAAATTGGTAGTAGAGTCACGTGCTTACCCAATCTATAAATACAATCCAGAGGATGGTGTCAAAGTCAAGGATGCCCTAGATATATCTGGCAACCCTGCGATGGATCAGATTTGGCCTACTTATAAATTGACTTACCATGAGAATGGTTATGATAAAACCCTAGAGGTACCAATGACTTTTGCAGATTTTGCCATAACGGAGGCAAGATTTAGAAAGCATTTCCGAAAAGCTCCCCGCAATACTTGGAACGATAACATGATTCCTCTTGCCGAGTTTATCGAAATGGGAAAAGAGGAGCGAGAAGGTAAATTTCCATATATCTGGGCAGTAGATAAGCAGCAGATGTTGAGCAGAGTATTAGTAGCTCAACCAATAGTGGAGTCATGCGAGGAAAGAAGGGATTTTTGGATACTTCTCAGAGATCTTGCTGGCACTCAGGAGAAACCAAAACCAAAAGAAGACCTTGAGGGTAAAATCAGATCAGAAGTGATCAGTCAGATGACTCAGAAGTTAATGCAGCTAATCGGAGGGGACAGTGACACACCAATTGACTTAACTCTGAAGCCTGCATCTAGTGGTACCAGCAAAGAGGCAGTTACAGCCTCCAACTCTGATGATAATGGTTCAATGGCTCCATGGATAGATACAGATGACTGTACCTCATGCGACGAATGTACCAATCTCAATTCTAAAATATTTGTCTACAATGAAAACAAGAAGGCATATATCAAAGATCCAAAAGGTGGACCATATCAAGATCTGGTGAAAGCTGCTGAGAAGTGTACAGCTCAAGTAATTCATCCAGGATTACCAGCAGATACTTCATTCAAGGATGCAGACAAATGGATTAAAAGAGGAGAAAAATTTAATTAAGAAAAGTGCTGAACCTGAAGAGACATACTTTCAAGCATGGCGTGCATCCTCCTGAGAATAAGGAAACTACGAATGGTTTACCTATTCGACAGTTTTCATTTGCACCAGTGATTATTCTACCTGTTTCGCAGCACATAGGTGCGCCTGCTATTATGGTAGTGAGAGAAGGAGAAGAGGTCACTAGAGGGCAGTTGTTGGCGAAAGCCGATGGATACCTATCAGTACCTCTTCATGCTCCTGTTTCTGGTACGATTCGAAAGATTGCCAACGTACCCACCATATCAGGCAAAATGGCTTTGGGGATTTATCTCGAGCCATTTGCCTCTTCTACACAGGAGATTATGGAAGGCGAACCCATATTACTTGAATCTGCCACACCGCAGGAAATATTGCAAGGCATACAAGATGCGGGTATCGTAGGGTTGGGTGGAGCTGCATTTCCTACACATGCTAAGCTCAAAATCCCAGAAGGCAAGCATTGCGATGACTTAATTATCAATGGAATAGAATGTGAGCCGTACTTAACTACAGATCATCGAGTGATGCTAGAGCAGCCTGATGATATTTTGTTAGGCATCAAGTATTTACTCAAGGCTACTGGTGCAAAACGGGCCATAATTGGTATAGAAGCGAATAAGCAAGATGCGGCTGATTTCTTGTCCAGCAAGCTTGATTCTTCTTTGCCTATCACAATAAAAGTAGTGCCTGTAAAATACCCACAAGGAGCTGAAAAAATGCTTATTACTTCATTACTTGGTAAGGAAGTTCCCTCTGGTGGACTACCGATAGACGTCAATGCTGTGGTAGTCAATATAGCGACTACAGCTGAGATCGGACGATTGCTTCCTCATGGCAGGGGTATTCAAGAACGAGTAGTTACGATCACAGGGCCAGGTGTCAGTAAAAAAGGGAATTATTTGATTCCTATTGGTACACCTCTCAGATTTGTATTAGAGCAAGTAGGAGTGACTGATACTGTTAGCGAAGTATACATGGGTGGCCCAATGATGGGAGTAGCAGTATCCAATATGGATATCTCCATAGTCAAGGGCACATCGGGGATTGTGGTATTCACAGATAAACAAGTGAAACGACCAGAGGTGGTTTATCCATGTATCAAGTGTGGAGCTTGTGTAGATGCTTGTCCAATCTCCCTAAACCCTTCAAAACTCGGAATTCTTGCCAAATTCGAAGGATATGATAAAATGGTCGAAGAGTTTCATCTCATGGATTGCTTCGAGTGTGGATCATGCTCTTATGTCTGTCCATCGCATATTCCATTGGTACAGTATTTCCGACTTTCTAAGTCAATCATTAGAAAACGCAAAGTGGCATAATGTTAAATAAGACACTAAATATTAGCACCTCGCCACATCTCACAAAAAACATCAGTGTGGAAGTAATCATGCGACATGTTGTATATGCGATGCTACCCGCAGCATTGTTTGCAGTTTATTCATTTGGTTGGAACGCCGCTTTAGTACTTCTAACGTCTGTTGGTTCTTCCGTAATCACTGAGCATGTATTGTGTAAAATATCAAATAAGAAAAGTTCCATTTCAGACTGGTCAGCGGTTATCACAGGGTTACTTTTGGGTCTGACACTTCCGCCTATTTTCCCATTGTGGATGACCTTTCTTGGTGGTGTTTTTGCCATAGGAATGGGTAAGTTCCTTTTTGGAGGCCTTGGTTATAATGTTTTCAATCCAGCTTTAGTTGGTAGGGCAGTACTCCAAGCAGCGTTTCCTGTTGCTATTACTACATGGTATAGCAGCTTCTTAGATGGTCGTTTTTCTAGTATTAACTCCTCTATACTGGCACTTCCATTTATGGAACCAATAGTTGATGGCAGCTCAGGCGCTACGCCACTTTCAGCTTTCAAGTTTGATGGAATCACAGCAGATACCACCGATCTAATGTTTGGATTCGTGAGTGGCTCTACTGGAGAGACCAGTGCATTACTGATCCTGCTAGGCGGTGTTTATTTGGTCATTAGAAATTTCATGAATTGGAGAATTCCGGTGGCCATTCTTGCTACGGTATTCGCGATAAGCGGAATTCTATATTTGATAGATCCAGCGCAATATCCAGCACCTTTATTCATGCTTTTCTCTGGAGGTTTAATGCTAGGGGCCGTATTCATGGCTACAGACATGGTGGCTTCACCAATTACCTCACTGGGAGTAATTATATATGGGGTGATTATCGGGTTGCTCGTCGTTGTGATCCGAATTTGGGGTGGATTGCCAGAAGGTGTGATGTACGCTATCCTATTGGCCAATGCGATTTCACCACATATTGATCGACTGATCAGATATAGAGTTTATGGCACTTCAATGAAAACTTCATGACAGAATCGCCAACTATATCGAAACCAAATAATGCCAAAATGCTCATCGCCATGGTAGGAATAGGGCTAATCTGTGGTTTACTCATTGTACTTACTTATGAGAATACTTTACCAAGAATCGAAAGACTCAGAGAAGAAGCTTTACAGAATGCGATTTTCAAGGTGATTCCTGGAATTTCCAACACAAAAGCATTCATTTATGATGGCAAAGCAATCACTTCTACAGATGAAAAGGTAGAGAACGTAATCTATGCCGGATATGATGATAACGGGAAATTTAAGGGGGTAGCAATTGAGGCAAGTGGTCAAGGGTATGCCGATATTATTAGAATACTCTATGGATATGATCCTGTGAATCAGAAGGTTATCGGATTCTATGTATTAGAAAGCAAGGAGACACCAGGTTTGGGCGATAAGATCGAAAAGGATGAATTTTTCTTAGACAACTTTTCCCAGTTGGATGTTGCTTTGTCCGAGAATAGTGAAGCAATAATCAACAAAGTGATTACGGTAAAAAAAGGAACAAAGACGAATCCTTGGGAAGTTGATGGAATCACGGGAGCCACGATCTCTTCACGAGCGATCGGAGAGATTATTGGAAACAGTACACAAGAGATGGTACCGTTGATTCATCAAAAACAAGAGGTTTTCATTAACAGGAGTGATAATGAGTAGTCTATCAAATAACAAAACGCAAAAGGCTGTTCCATCGTCTACAGATGAGTTCATCAAAGGACTGTGGAAGGAAAATCCAGTATTTGTGCAAGTATTGGGTATGTGTCCTGTATTGGCTGTTTCCAATACAGCCGAGAATGCCTTGGCTATGGGATTAGCAACTGCTTTTGTACTGCTGATGTCCAATAGCCTGGTTTCGCTCCTGCGTAATTTCATACCCAAAGAAGTTCGAATTGCATCCTATATTCTCATCATAGCCACTTTTGTCACTATGATTGATTACGCCATACAGGCGATTAGTGTAGATCTTCATAAGAGTTTAGGAG
>CAYGPP010000050.1:0-22763 GCA_964351885.1 uncultured Marinoscillum sp. | reverse complement strand
ATATCTGCTCTTAAATCATCAAGCACTTTCACAAAGAGACCATTGTTTGTGCCTAGATACAGATATTCATCTGTGCTCATTGCTACATACCCTGTTCCTGGCAAACCCACTTCTTCATTGAGATATCGGAATGGGGAATTCCATTCAAGTTTTGATATACCGTTATTGTGGCCAAGCCAAATATTGCCAAAAGAGTCTTCAAAAATATCAAGAATCGTCCTGCTTTGTAGACCTTTTCCTTTCGTGAAATGATGTTCTAAAATTCCCGAACCATTAAAAATATAAAGCCCATCATCGTTAGTCCCAATCGCATATCTTCTATCGCTAAGCCTTAAAATAGTATTGATTTTATTCGTTTCAAATAAGCCAAAATACTCTTCAGCCCATGGAATTACTTCATACTTACTGACTAAAAATATACCGGACTCAAAAGTCCCAACTAAATCAAATACTTCAGAGAATGGAGATATTGATCGAACTTCTTTCCTTTCAAAGAATGCGCCTTGAGGTAAAACTTCCCATTGATCACCATCATACTTCATCAAGCCTTGATCCATCACTTGATTATGTAATTTTCCGTTATGGAGAAATGATAGAACGTTCCATCGCTCAAGAGGGATAATCGTTATGCTATCATGAGCGTAAATGAATATATCTTTTACGCTCGTGAAAGCATAGCCATCTTTCAGAGGAAAAACATTCCAGATATCATCAAATTTTGTGTGTTCTTCCGGTAAGAGATGACTAAAGGAGTGGTATTCATATTCCCCAATGTCATTAGGAAAAAAATAGCCAATATCATTTTGTGATCCAGTATAGATTCTGCCATTCGGGACTGGAAGAATGGATCTTAGTCTATTGCTAGATTTAGAAACGTATCGATTCCAATAAGTACCATCAAATGTGAGTAACCCTTTGTTGTTGGCAACAAGAATCAACCCCCGAGAATCTTGGGATATTTCATAGTTCAGAATACCACCGTTGTAATCTTTTGTGCTAAAGAATTCTATGTATGGTGTTCCTAGCCGGGTAGTTTGGGCTGTGGTAATTGTGGCAATCAGTAAAAGAATAACCGTGATTACGATATATAAGGACTTACATCTCATGACAGATTTCTAAACTACTCGAAGTGAATGTACTTTCCAATTCTGTGTGATCCTGTGTATTGTTAAATGAGGGTTATTTTCCTGCAGTTCACTTTTTTCAATATTTCCGTGAGGTATTGTAGGGGAGGTGATTATTCACATGTGTATTGATGTAGGGGATTCTTTTTGACGCTACCTTTATGATTTTTGTAAACTTGGAGAAGTTTCAAATGCTTACTTTATTTAAATGATGTTTTATGAACAAAAATTTTATCATTTTTTTAATCACGTTCGTTCTGGCTCTTGATCTTTTTGCGCAAGGTCAGGTTAAAGGGAAAATTAGTGCGGATGATAGTCCTGAAGGACTTCCTGGAGTAACAGTGCTAGAGAAAAATACGTCGAATGGAACGATTACTGATATTGATGGTAACTATTCATTAAATGTAATATCAGCTGATGCGATTTTGGTTTTTTCCTTTGTTGGGTACAGCACGCAAGAAGTATCTGTAGCTGGTCAAACCAAGATTGACATAATGTTAGATCTTAACACTGAACTGCTAAATCAAGTAGTGGTCGTTGGTTATGGGACCAAGTCAAAAGAGAAAATAACCTCCGCGGTTTCGTTAGTCGATGCGCCTACGCTAAAGAAAATGCCTGTCGCGAGTGTAAGTAACGCATTGGAAGGTTTGGCGGCAGGGTTGTTTGTACGTCAAGGAAACGGTGAACCGGGCTTCAGTGGGTCTTCCTTCGAAGTAAGGAATTTCGGCAATGCTTTGGTAATTGTAGATGGTTCTCCTGGCGACCTTGATCAATTGGATCCAAATGAAATCAAGAGCATTACTGTATTGAAAGATGCTGCAGCAGCAGCAGTCTATGGTGTGCAAGGAGGAAATGGCGTAATCGTAGTGCAAACTAGAAAAGGTTCCAAAGGCAAACCGACTCTAAACTACAGCAATCAATACACCTATACCGCTTTTACAGACTACCCGGATTTTTTGAATTCCGTTCAATATGGAACGGTTCTCAATGAGGGATTGGTAAGTGCAGGTCAAGATCCATTTTATTCAGAGGAGCAAATCGAAGCATTTCGTTCTGGTTCGGATCCTATTAATTATCCAAACGAAAATTGGAAAGAGAGAGTGTTGAAGGACTGGGGATTCCAACAGCGACACAATCTCAATCTCAATGGTGGAAACGAAAAGGTAAGGTATTTTGTCTCGACAGGTTATGTGAATCAAGGATCTAATTATACACAAGATGTACTCAGCTTCAAGCAGTTTAACCTGAGGTCCAATATAGATGCTGACATCACAGATAATTTGAATTTGCAACTGAATCTCGCCGGTAGAAGAAGACAAAACGAAGCACCAGGATACAGTGCGTATGATGTGTTTAGAGAATTGAGTAGGTCGCTTCCTACCAACTTAGCCTATTACCCTGATGGAACTCCAGCTAAACCAAGTTTCAGTCCGAATCATATTTTGGAGGGTATGAGCGACTTCAATGCCGGTTATTATCGAGCAATAAACAATAACATTGACACCAAATTATCTTTAAGGTTGAATGTGCCACAGGTAACAGGGTTAAGCTTAAAATCCTATGCTTCAATGATCTACAATAATAACTACCAAAAGGATTGGAATAAGAGTTATGACCTCTTTACACTGAACAGAAGCTCAGGGGACTACCAGTCCTTTGCAGCTGTTCCTGACGGATCTCCAAGTGAAACTGTATTAAGACAGACGATGAGTTTTGATAACCATTACGTCTTACAGGAGTCTATCATTTATGATAATCTGTTTGGTGATCATAGTGTATCGGGTTTATTGCTTGGGGAATTGCAAAATCGACAAGGTCAGAATTTTTTCGGAAGCCGTCAAGATTTTCAATCTGATGGTATCGACCAATTATTTGCCGGCTCGAACGAAAACAAGGATGCCAATGGAGGGGAGTTTAGGGAAAATAGACTTGGTTTGGTTGGAAGATTCGCGTACGACTATAAAGTCAAATACTTCATTGAATCATCATTTAGATTAGATGGCTCGTCAAGATTTGCCCCAGGAAATGAATGGGGGTTTTTCCCGTCTGTGTCCGTAGGGTGGAGGTTGTCTGAGGAAGCGTTCTTCGCACCATTAACAAGCGTGGTAAATAATTTGAAAATACGAGCGTCTGTAGGAACCGCGGGTAATGATGGAACTGCTGCGTACCAGTGGTTGTCAGGGTTTAACTACAACTTATTTTTCGCAATTAATGAAACAGCAATTCCAACTATTGACAACACGGCTTTAGCTAATAGGGATTTGACATGGGAGACCATTACCACTTATGACGTTGGGCTTGATGCTCAGTTTTTAAACAAGGATTTAACCATTTCTGCAGATTATTTCTATCGTGATCGACAAGATGTATTGGCCTTTGCGTCGGCAAGTGTTCCCAGTACCCTTGGAGTAGGGTTGGCGGCACAAAATATTCACAGCTATTCGAATGAAGGATTTGAAGTGTCAGTTAATTACGCCAAGAAACTTAGCAATGACTTATCAGTAAATGCTTCGTTCCTATTCTCAAGAGCGCGAGAAAAAGCAGAGTTTATTGATGAGGAGTTATTAGAGGATCCGTTTATGAGAGAAAATTTCACAGTCACTGGAGGTTTTACCAATCTCAGGAGAGGCTATATATCAGACGGACTTTTTCAGACTGATGAAGAGATAGCTGAGGCTTCAATTCAGGACAATGGTACCAATAGTACTATCCAATTGGGAGATGTACGTTATGTTGACCTCAATGATGATGGAGTGATAGATGTAAAAGATCAGAAGGTATTTGGAGATGGTGATAAGCCTGCATACAACTATTCTTTAAATATGGGTGCTCAATACAAAAACTTCAGCCTTTCGGTCTTATTAACTGGTGCTGCTGGTTATGATATTTATATTGATGGAGAAGCACAAAGCCCGCTACGTAACGGATTCAACGGCTACACCTATCAGTTGGATTATTGGACACCTGAGAACACTGACGCGGCTTATCCAAGAATTACAAATGGAGGATTCAATGATAACAATTATCGTTATTCTGATTTTTGGAAACGGGATGGAAGACACCTCAGAGTCAAGAATATAACATTAGGTTATACCCTTCCAAATTCTATTCGAATGCTATCTAAGTTCGATGAAATTAAGGTCTTTGCGACAGCATATAACTTATTTGTCCTGAAGACTTATAAAGAGGATTTTGACCCTCAAATGCAATCAAGCACAGGATGGTACTATCCTCAGACCAAATCAATAACCTTTGGTGTTAACATATCAATCTAATAAAAGCAACATGAGCAAAATATCTAAAATATACGTACTGTTCACATTGCTCCTAATAGGGTGTGATGATGACTTTCTGAATGAGCCTCCATTAGATCGCGTCACTGAAAACGATGTGTGGAATGATAAGGGACTCATGGATACTTATTTGTTTAAGATCTACGATTTGATGCCTTGGGACTATCTACAGGACTTTGGTGGAGGAGCAGGATGGGGTGCACAAAGGGATGCCTTATCTGATCTGGCGATGAGTACTTACTCATGGACTCCAGCCAACAATTCATTGAGATCAGGTAACTGGGGGACAGCCAATAACTCCTGGCCGCTTGATTGGTGGGGATATTTCAATATCTGGAAGATCAACTATTCGATTGAAAATATTGAAGTTCTCGGTACCGATGTGTTATCTGTCGAGGAAAGAGACAATCGTCTGGGTGAATTGTATTTTATGAGAGCCTATTGCTACTTTGCCATGGCCAAACGATACGGGGGAGTCCCAATTATTTTGGAGGCTCAGGACCCTGAGAATACTCCAGAAGACGAGTATTTCCCAGTTCGAAATACAGAGAAGGAAGTTTATGATCAAGTCCTTGCCGATGCGCAATTGGCTTTTGATCTTCTACCGAATCGATGGTCAGCCCAAAAGGGGAGAGCTGGAAAATGGGCAGCTAAAGCGTTGGAATCCAGGGCTGCATTGTATGCAGGTAGTATTGCAAAATATGGGACGGTAGAACTGGAGGGATTGGTTGGTATACCAGCTTCTGAGACTGATGCTTATTATCAATTGTCACTTGATGCGTCTGAGCTGATCATCAATGAAGGGGGCTATGTCCTTTTTGATGTATACCCAAACAAATCAGATAACTACGCACGACTATTTTTAGATGAAACGGAAGATGAATCAATCTTTGTGAAAATATGGCTGCCATACGAAAAAGGACATTCTTACGATTTATACAATAGTCCTTATAGCTACAGAGTGGATTGGGGATCTAGCATGTCACCATCCAAGCAATTAGTAGATAGCTATGAAGTGCTCAGTACTGGGCTGCTGCCATCAGAGGCAGGTTCTGGATATGATCCTGCTAATCCTTATGGAAATAGAGATCCAAGATTGAAAGGGACACTACTTACCGACAATGACATACTTCAAGGCTCAAGAATTGAGACTTGGTATGGTACGGAGAGAAATGGTGCTATTGATACTGACGCTGGTACTGGAGTTGGCAAAGATGGTATGGGTATCCATCCAGATGCCACTAAGACTGGATCTTATGTTAGAAAGTATGTGTCAGATGGGTCAGCGCCATTATTGATACAGCAGTATTATTCAGGTCAGGACTGTATTCTTTTTCGCTTAGGTGAAGTTTATCTAAATGCCGCTGAAGCAGCCATTGAACTTGGGCAAGAAGGCTTGGCAAGAGACTATATCGAGCCAATCAGAACAAGAGCTGGTCTTACTCAAAATTTAAGATTGGAAACTCTTTCTGGAATTCAGCTGAGAGACCGAATAAGAAACGAAAGAAAAATTGAAATGGCTTTTGAAGACCAGCGCTATTGGGATGTAAGGAGGTGGCGCATAGCAGAGGAGGCATTGAGTATTCAGGTTCAAGGAATCAGATCCCTTCGCCATGTAGACGGAGCTGGTGAGGAGACCTTTACTTATGACGTATTTGATGCTGAGACCTTGCCGATGAAGTTCAACAAAGAGCATTACTACCTACCTATCGGACAAGGAAGAATTAGTAACAATGGGAAACTTGTGGAAAATCCGAACTACTAGAAATCCATGAAACCCACAAAAAAAACAGAAAGATGAAAACGACTAAAATCAACTTATTCTTAAATGTAGCATTTGCGATGCTGTTACTTTCAGCATGCTCGGAAGAAGAAACCGAGACAGCTGTAATGCCGGAGGCAACCGATGCTGTGTTTAGCTACACAATAGATTCGGATGAACCGAATACTTACCATTTCAGCGGTACTCCCACTCAAGATGTATGGTATACGCATTGGAGTTTTGGTGATGGTTCTTCTGCCGAAGGACTTGAGGCGACCAAGACTTACTTCAAAAAGGGGACGTATAATGTTCGTTTTAGAATCTTCACTAATGGAGGAGTTGCAGATTCTATTCAGTCGGTTACGATTGATACAGATCTTGCGGATGAATCAAATCTTGTGACCGATGGTGATTTTTCTAGCGATCAAAATTGGACAGTTTTCCAAATTAATGCTGGGATGGATATCAGTTTTGCGAATGGAAGCGCCACATGGAAAGGTGGTGGAGGAGGCCATGCAGGAATTTATCAGACTATAGAGGTAGAGGCAGGTACTTCGTATCAAATCAATATGGATATCTCTGGGAGCGGTGCTACCGATTCTTGGTTTGAAGTCTATGCGGGAGCATCAGAGCCAGTACCTAACAATGATTATACTGATGGAGGAACACGAATGGGACTCAATACTTGGAATGGTTGCGGAGGTTCTGCCTTCTCAGATAAATTCGCGAATATCAGCTGTTCTGGTAATGGGACTGTTCAGTTCAGTGCCGCAGGTACCGTTTATCTAGTGATAAGAGGAGGAGGGGCTGATTATGGTGCTGATGGCATCTCCATTGATAATGTGGAGATGAGAGCCCTCTAATCGCAACTTTTTGTTATGGTAATTGACTCTTCGGATAACCTATGTGAAGTCCTTTAGGGTTTAAAATTTAGCAGTTTCCTCTTAGATACAGCTTAAGCAATTCAATGATACTAATTATGAAAAATATAATAGTCCTATTATGCTTTCTCTCGCTTACGGCGTTCGGTCAAGGCTTGAAAACCCAAGGAAAAATGATCGTCAACTCGAAAGGCGAGGAAGTTTTACTCAGGGGAATGGGGCCAGGCGGTTGGCAAATTATGGAAGGTTATATGATGCAATCTTCAGGAGTGGCTGGCTCTCAGCATGAAATCAAAGAAAAACTCATTGAATTGATGGGTAAAGAGAAAACAGAGATCTTCTTTGAGAAATGGCGTGAAAATCATTTTACCAAAAGAGATGTAGACTCTTTGGCAGCTTGGGGTTTCAATAGCATACGGGTACCAATGCACTATAATTTATTCACATTGCCGATTGAAGACGAACCAGTAACAGGGGAAAATACGTGGATTGAAACAGGATTTTCACTTATTGATTCATTACTCAAATGGAGCAAGCCACACGAGATTTACATTATTTTGGATATGCATGCCACGCCAGGAGGTCAGGGAACAGGTTCTGAGATCAACGATTATGATCCTGACAAGCCTTCATTATGGGAGAGCCAATTGAACAGAGATAAAACGGTAGCCCTTTGGACGAGAATAGCCGATAGGTATAAAGATGAGGAGTGGATTGGTGGATATGACCTGATTAATGAGACCCATTGGGACTTACCGGGTGGAACCTTGTTGAGAACGCTATATGGTCAAATCACAGAAGGCATTCGAAGCGTAGATACCAATCATATCATTTTTATTGAAGGAAATTGGTATGCGAATGATTTCACGGGGCTAACTCCCCCTTGGGACACGAATATGGTCTATAGCTTTCACAAATATTGGAGTTTCAATGATGAAGTGCAGCCAAGTGCCCTAGCGATTAGAGAAGATTATAACGTACCTCTCTGGATGGGAGAATCAGGAGAGAATTCCAATACATGGTTTACTGAAGCCATATCTCTTTTCGAGAATAATAATATCGGATGGGCTTGGTGGACGATCAGGAAAGTAGGTGATATTGATAGTCCTTATGCTGTAGATATCAATCCTGGCTATCAGAGGATATTGGACTATTGGGGAGGCAACGGTTCCAAACCGACAGAACAAGAAGCTTTTGATGGGATGATGCAACTCGCCGAGAATTTATTAGTAGAAAATAGCCGCTATAGAAAGGACGTGCCGGATGCATTGTTCAGACAGGTCGCTACTGATGAAACCAAGCCTTACACCCATCATACCATTCCCGGAACCATTAATCTATCGGATTATGATCTTGGGAAAAACCACTTCGCTTACTACGATAAAGATGTGGCAGACTACAATTTATCTACTGGTAGCTTCATACCTTGGAATTCAGGGTGGTCATATCGTAACGATGGGGTAGACATTGAGGTCAATAGAGATCTCACGAATACCAATGGCTTTCATGTTGGCTTTACCTCTAAGGGCGAATGGATTAGTTATACAGTCGAGGTTGAAGAAGCGGGGATTTTTAGTGCTGAGATCTATTATGCTACAGACTTAGCAAACGGACGTTTGCATCTTTCACTAGATGATCAAAGCGTGACTTCATCCAAGTTGTTAGGACAAACTGGAGGATGGACAAGTTTCCAAACAGCCCAAATGGGTGAGATGTTTTTGCCAGAAGGCGAACATGTACTCAAGGTTCATTTCGATAATGGGTCGGTCAATGTTAGCAACGTGGTATTCACCAAGTCAACCACTACTTCATTAGCATTTGCAGCACTTACAGCCACCACCGGAGATGATGAGCAGTCTGTTGAATTAACTTTTAACAGTCCTTTGATGGAGTCATCATTGGCGAATGCCGAAGAGTTATTTACTGTCAAAATGAATGGGTTTGCTCAAGAAGTCACCGATATTCGGGTAATTGAAGGTGCCAATCAGTCCATCAAAATCTCCTTGGCACAGCCAATTTTTTATAGAGATATCCTTTCGGTAGGCTATGATGCATCAGAAGTCAAGGCTGCATCTAACCAAACGTTGAATGCGTTCTCCCAACTACTAGTGACCAATTTATTGCCAGAAAGAAAAATACTAC
Source organism: uncultured Marinoscillum sp. (assembly GCA_964351885.1). Lineage (GTDB taxonomy): Bacteria > Bacteroidota > Bacteroidia > Cytophagales > Cyclobacteriaceae > Marinoscillum. The sequence continues at coordinate 13,561 of CAYGPP010000050.1, read as the reverse complement.
CTGGAAGAATCGAGGCAGAAGATTATGATAATCAAGAGGGACTTGGCCTTGAGGAGACTACTGACGTTGGTGAAGGTCAGAATATTGGCTATACAGATAATCGAGATTACGCAGATTATAAGGTTTTTGTAAGAGAAGGAGGAGATTTTGAGATTCGAATTAGGATAGCAGCGCAGGATCGAGAAGGAAGCGTAGGGTTTTACTTAGTGGATGAAGACGGAAAAGAAGACGAGTTAGTAACGATGACCACCCCACAAACTGGAGGTTGGCAGACTTGGGAAACAATTTCTGATCTCATTAATATTCCCGAGGGCATTCACACCCTTAGAATGAAAGTTTTGGGTTCTGGGTTTAATATGAATTGGTTTGAAACTGAGTCTATTGCGTTGAAGCTACAACCGCAGAGGGAAGAAAAATTTAAGATATATCCAAATCCTGTTTCTGACCGATTATTCATTGGAGATGAGCATGCGGATCAATACGTAATTCTAACATTAAATGGAAGAGAAATTATGACGGGGATCATTCCGGAAAGTAGATCATTGACGCTCTCTCACCTTAAGGAAGGCTTTTACATTGTTAATCTGTTGAATCTGGAAACAGGTAAAATTACAGGTCATCATCTATTGATAACCAAATAACTAAGGTCATGAGATCATTAGGAATAATCATACCGAAATCCAAAACGTTATTTTTTGGAGTCATCTTTTTGCTTCCTTTAATCAGCTTTAAATTGATTGAAATCAATCTGGTTTCAGAGAAGGATGTTTGGGAGCAGGATTTCTTGGATGATTTCACATCATTCAATCCTGAAAATTGGCAAGATCAGCGGATCTGGGTCAACAATGAAACGCATTGCTATGTACCCAATGGAGAGTTTGGGACAAGGGAAGTAAGTAATGGCACATTGAAATTAAGGGTGGTGAATGTTGGAGAGAAACGCCCATGTGACAATCTCGATAAGCATGGTAAGCAGCATCCCGAAACCCAATATGTTGCGGGTAGAATTGCTTCTAAAAACCGCAAAGAATTTGTGAAAGGGAAATGGACGGCACGATTGCGATTGTCCTCTCAAGGGGAGGCTAGCATGTTTCCTGCTTGGTGGCTTCTTGGTGCTCAAAATAATGAATCACCTGTACAAGAAGGGGATGAAAACGTATGTTGGCCTTTAAAAGGCTCCGGCGAAATAGACATCTTCGAACATCACGGTGATGGTCAAAATAACCTTTATACAACCGGAGCGATTAAAAGTCTGGGTGAGTGTGATAAAGGAGACTGGTGGAGTTTACGAACAGGGATAGATGCTGATCTTATTGATTTTCATGAATATTCTGTCGAGTGGGAAGGTAGTGATCTGGTTTATCGTTTGGATGATCAGGAAGTGTACAGAAACGTGGGGGAAGGAGATAAATATCCTGAAGCCATGTTCGCAATTCTGAATTATGCCAAAATAACAGACTCACCGATGGAAGATGACTGGGTCATGGAAGTGGATTGGGTTAAGCACGAATTCAGAAAATAATTCCATCATTCAGATGTACTAGTCTCCTTATCTTTTTGAGCTGCCGATTTGACGACCTTATTAAGTCTTCTCCTTATTTTTGGCATAATATTCAATAGGCAGATAATCCTCTTGGTCTTGGCGTCTCCCCGAGACTAATAATCTTTCTCTCACGTCCTCACCTAATCGCCCAGTAAGCAGATCTTTCTACTTCAGTAAGCGAAAGTGATCTGCCGTCATTGGATTCCATTTTGAGCAGGAGGTTTGGATAGCTTCCGTTAAACCAAAAAGTAGACTTGGTACCAGATGCCATAGAGACAGTCACTTGGTAGGGCTTGTCTCTGAGCGAAGCATCAATTCCATCAAGATCATCTGCGTCAGCAAATGTGACATTTATTTCTGCTTTCTGTGATTGAGGTACTATCGCCTTACTGGTGATTTGGATAGGATACATATCCACTTCAAGAGACAGTCCATCTTCGAAATTCAGTGATCGCAGCGTATAGCTGAGTTGGTCTTCGAACCAAACTCCACTCTTAATTTTAGTGCTTCCATTTCCTTGTCCATCCCAATAGCTCATATATTCGAATAGGTAGTTGTCGCCTTGATCGATAAACGATTTGGCCGTATTTCCACACCATTCTTGAGAGGTGTTGGTCAGCTTATGTACTCTTTCTGGAGAACCTCGCTCAAAAAAAAGGGAAGTGAGATAATGATAGGGATAAGCCTTGGTAGGGATTCTACAGAATTGATTGACCTTCATCACATCATACAAATCATCTCTCTCATAATCATCAGTTTTCACTGTGAATTCCTCATTGAAGACCTCCTTGACCAAAACATAGACATACTCAAATGACCGACTTTCTCCGTAAACTGTTCTTGTGGCAGCATATTTAGCTACTTCAGCTTTGCCATCATCCCACAGACTATTCTTTGCCCAATCAGCATCAATGGAATCATGAGAGATCGGAGCATTGCTGGTCTCTTTCAGAGCTGATCCACATGCTGATATCACCAAAATGATGATTGAGAGTATGAAGGTTGCTTTATTCACCTTCTACAAATTCAAAATCAATACTTGAGTCTTTCAAATCTTGTAAAGTGTCTATGTCGCTAAGGGATTCCATCAAGTGAAACTCTGATCCCAAAGTGGCCACTTCGGTGAGCAATTCTTGGAGCACTTTGTCGTGACTGTATTCCTTGCCTTCAAATAACGATGGCTGAAACTTGTTGAGCCCGAGCAGATAGAACCCGCCATCTGTAGCAGGACCGACTACCACCTCATTGTCGCCAAGCGAATCTATAGCTTCTTCGACGTGCTCTATCTTCAGATCAAAACAGTCAGTGCCGATCAGGACCACTTTCTTATACCCTTTCTTGAATCCCCATTTGAATGCATTCGACATGCGTTCACCCAGACCATCTCCGGTTTGCACTTGTAGCTGATACTCTTCCGTGTCCCAGATGTCTTCTGCTTCCATATATTGGGAGTAAAAAATGGCTTTGTCTGTATAGATATCTTCAGCCATTTCGCAAGTGGCCTCTACCAAATATTGATATACATCCAGTGCGCCTTGCATGCCAATATCCTTCGCGAGTCTCGTTTTCACTTGACCAGGAATCAAATTTTTAACAAAAATGATAAATAGGGTATCGTTAGTCTTACTCATAAACTTTTGCGCCGTTATAAAGCCACTGAGACCAGTTTTCGTTGTACGTATGTACACTGTCAGTGGGTAGTTGATTGATATTAATTACTGTATTTCCTTGATTCTTCCAATCGAAAATGCCGCCATATAGATTACTCACATGTTGATAGCCCATTTTTTGTAGTTTCTCGCCAATCCGTTCGCTGCGGTAGCCTACCGAGCAGTAGACAATTACTTCTGCATCCTTTGGAATAGACTTGACATCTGACTTTTTGAAATTGTCATAATCTATCAATTGAGCATTGGGGATATGACTCACTTCAAACTCTCCCGGAGCTCGCGTATCCAATAAGTAGATCTGTTTGGCGTCTTTTAGCGCCTTCAGTTCATCCGAGCTAATCAATGGAACTGTGTTCTTGTAGAGGCTTTGCATCTTCTCGTCGAACGTCTTTTGCCCACAAGCTGGAAACCAACTAAAACCAACAAGAAATACCACTAAACTATAAATCCGATACATGAGTTTTTTTAAAGTTTTCAATCAAAAAGGTGATTAGCACAATCACATATTCCACAACGATCCATATTGGCGAAAGTTCAAAGCCGTTTTCTGTGTATCCAAAATATGTCACAAAGATAATTCCTGACCAAACCAAAGGGTAATAATATCCCGAAAGGATTCCTAAAACTACCAACGGGAGCACGTACCAGGGGTGCACAGTGGTGGCCAAGAGTAAATAGCTTGTCAAGCTAAACAAACAGATTTTTTCTATTGGCCAATTCTTTTTGACTCCCAAGAGGACAATGGAAATGATTGAAACGAAGGTCAAGATGGATAATGCTGGTCCAATGACATTTATCATATTATGTCCAGTTACCCAGAAGCCAACTTCCCTTGCCAGGAAATAGAAACTCGCGTTGAATTCGAAATTTCGAAAATACAGATCAAGACTTGACTGCATCCCCGAAAACGTTTCTGCATTCAAAAACGGGATAAAACTTACAACCACGACCAGTGTGGCAATTATGGACACAACCAGTCCTTTTTTGAACCAATAGCGAAACGCAATCGCTGGGAGAAAAATAACAGGAACGAGTTTGGTACCTATCGCTAGTCCAATAGAAATGCCTGCAGCTATAAGTTTTTCTTGCTTTAAGAAGAGCAGGCTCAATAGCAGAAACGTAATGACCAATCCTTCAAAATGGAGATTACCAGCCACTTCAAGTATTAGAAGCGGATTAAGAAAAAACATTGCCAGATACCTGTTATTATTCGAGTTATCTCGAAGCAAAAGACTCAAAGCAATCAAACTAATCAAATCTCCTAGCAAGAGAACAGCTCGTAAGAGATTCGTCTTAGCAAGGAGGCTTCCTCCGAAACTACTCAACCCAAAAGCCAACTGGTTCAGTGGGGGATAAACGGAGTAGTATTCTGGAGAATTGAGCTGGTCAAATAGTGCTTGGTCAATTCCATATAAGCCAGAGTCCTTTAGGGCACTGGGAAGAAATTGAAATGGGCTAATGCCATTCTTTATTAATTGACCATCCCAGATAAATCGATAGATATCATCAGAAAGTGAAGGTATCTGGAGAAAGAGTAGCAGTCGAATCCCTACCCCTAGGATAAGTAACTCAGCCCACCTTACCTCTTGGCGACAATACCAGAAGTATCCAAAAAATGAAGAGAAATAGGCGAACAGTAGCATCCAGCCATGATGCCGAGGAATCATTAGTCCAACAGCCGAAATTCCTGCTACTAGAATGAATAGCGCAGAGTAATGAGCAGTTTTATCTTGCCGAAGCATTCAGACGTATTGGTTTCACAGACATAAAAAATACAGAACCAAATCCGATGGCTAGCATCAAGTGAAAAAGAATAAGCCCAAAATCACCTAGATAGACGCCAGCGGCCATTCCGAAGATGAAATACAAACAAAGTAGTCCTTCTAATACTGTGACGAAAGTGATGTCTTGAGCCATGTAAGTATTGTCGGACCACTCGTCATCCTTCTTTTGAATGTTAAATTTTGGCGTCCGAATAAAGGGGGACTTCATTCCCATGTAACCTTCCATTACTGCAATAGCATTGTGCAAAGCCAAGCCCATCGTGAATGTCAAGAATACTGGAAAATGGAATGCGTAATATTTGAACGAAAAATTCGGTTGACTTGCTTTGGAAGCAATCCAATAAAAGATCATCATCGCCACGAAACCAAGGATGAAAATACTCGCAGAATTGAAGACTAAAGCAAGCTCCGGTCGCCCAGCTTTCACAAATAGCATAGGGATGGAAAGCACCGAACCAATGATCAAAAAGAGAAACACCGAACTATTGAAAAGGTGCAGGAGCGCATGCATCTTCACCTGAAACTTCAGATTCGAGGAAATAATTTTTGACCAGTTCTTTTTAGCGGTTTCAGCGGCACCTTTATTCCAGCGGTATTGTTGGGATTTGATGGCTGGCACCATCACAGGTAGTTCGGCAGGGGCAATTACATCTTCCATATAAGTGAATTTCCAACCTCTAAGCTGAGCTCTATAACTCAGGTCAAGATCTTCGGTGAGGGTGTCATGTTGCCAACCACCGGCTTCCATGATGCAACGCTTATCCCAAACTCCGGCTGTACCGTTGAAGTTCATAAATTTTCCTGAAGTATTTCGTCCTACTTGCTCCACCGTGAAATGGGCATTCAACCCGAAGGCTTGCATTCTGGTAAGTATGCTATAGTCTTGGTTGATGTGTCCCCACCGAGTTTGCACCATGCCAATTCCTTCGTCGAAGGCTGGAAGTGTTTTCATCAAGAAGTCAGACTCAGGAAGAAAATCCGCATCAAAAATAGCGATATAATCACCTTCAGCCATGTTGAGACCAAACTCCAATGCTCCGGCCTTGTAGCCTACCCGATTGGTACGGATGATTTGTTTGATATTCATCCCTTTGGCTTGCCAATCATTGACTTTAGCCAATACTATGTCTTTAGTTTCGTCAGTCGAGTCATCCAGTACTTGTATCTCCAATTTGTCTTTTGGATAGTCCAATTTGCAAATGCAATCGATCAATCGTTCTGCTACGTACTTTTCGTTATACAGAGGTAATTGGACTGTAACCTTAGGGAATTTGGTGAGTACTCTTGGCTGAGTTGATGATTTATTCTTACGATAAGTCAATGCCAAATGCAGCTGCTCAAAGCTGAATATGCTAATGATGAGCAGTGCTGAAGCATATCCTATGATAATGAGCCATTCCATATTGCTAGAGATATTTGAATATGGTGAGAATGATCTTATAGCCAGCCATTATTGTTCCTTTTACAGTTCCAGAGACTTTTGATATGCCAATTCTCTGGCGGTAATTTACAGGAATCTCTATGGAACGTAATTTTAATTTAGCTGCCTTGAGCTGCATTTCTACAGTCCAGCCATAATTGGTGTCTCGCATATCTATAGCTATCAAACTGCTATATCTTATTGCTCTGAATGGCCCCAAGTCGGTGTACTTCACCCCATAGAATTTTTTGATTAAACTAGTCGCCAACCAATTACCGAAAATCTGCTGAGGAGTCATTGACCCTTTTTCTTTTTGTCCCAATGCTCTTGAACCAATCACCATGTCCGCCTGATCAGCTATGATTGGCTTGACTAATTCGATTAATTGTTCGGGATAATCAGAATGATCACCATCCAGAAAAACCACAATCTCCGGCTGAGTCTTGGCAGCAGCAATATGCGCCATTCCCTTGAGACAGGCCTGACCATATCCTCTCCTCTCTTCCTTGAGCGCAGTAGCACCTTTGCTCTCAGCCTGCGCGAATGTGTCGTCATGTGAGCCATTGTCTACCACAATCACCTCGGTTACCCAGTCAGCAGGGATTTCTTCAACCACCAGCCCTACGGCATTCTGCTCATTGAAAGCAGGAATAATTACCCTAATATCAGTATTCAACGCTTGTCACTTTTGTGCAAATCTAGCATAAGCAGAGCCCTTAGGCTGTCCGAGCAATGACAATTATGATTTTGAATTCTAGATTGACTTTTTCATTGTCTCAAACTTTCAGTTTGTTATTTTTGTTGAAACCCAAACGCATTAACTGGATATGAAAAAATTACTTTTAATCTCACTCGGATTCATTCTCTTTTCAGTCTCTAATCTTTTTGCTCAAAATGACTTTGCTTTAGACACTAAGGTGGTAGTAGAGGGGATTGATATTCCATGGGGAATCGATTGGCTGCCCAATGGAGACATGCTCATTACTGAAAGGGAAGGTGAGTTTTTTCGATGGAATGGGAAATTGACTAAAATCAAAGGTGTTCCTGATGTGAAAGCAAAGGGTCAAGGCGGATTGTTGGATGTTAAAGTACATCCAAATTATGCCGCGAATGGCTGGATTTACTTATCCTATTCTAAGCCAGTTGGTGATTTGGCAACAACAGCTGTCATAAGGGGGAAGATTGTTAATGATGAGTTTGTTGAAGGAGCTGAAATTTTCAGAGCCGAGCCTGCTTCCGACAAAAAGCATCATTTCGGATCGAGAATCATTTTTGATAATGAGGGCTATCTATATGTTTCGGTTGGTGATAGGGGAAATAGAGATGAGAATCCGCAAAAGCTCAATAACCATTGTGGCAAAATTCATCGAATGAATGATGACGGAAGTGTTCCATCTGACAATCCTTTCGCGGGGAATCCAATCGCAATGCAGACCATTTATTCTTACGGACATAGGAATCCTCAAGGCTTAGCGCTGAATCCATTTAATGGAGAAATCTGGGAACACGAACATGGACCTAAAGGAGGAGACGAGATCAATATCATTAGACCGAAGAAGAATTATGGATGGCCGATCATTTCCTATGGTATCAATTACAATGGAACTAGTTTTACTGAGATCACAGCTAAAGAAGGGATGGAGCAACCAGAACTTTATTGGGTTCCTTCCATTGCTCCAAGTGGGATGGATTTTGTGAATTCGGATAGATACGGAGCGCTTAAAGGCGATTTGTTGGTTGGGTCATTGAAGTTTTCCTACCTCAATCGTTGTGATATTGAGGATGGAAAGATTGTGAAAGAAGAGAAATACCTTGAAGGAATCGGAAGAATTCGATGTGTAAAACAAGGTCCTGATGGATTCATTTATATTGGTGTGGAAGGAAAGGGAATTTTGAGATTAGTGAAAAAGTGAAATGAAGAAGATCTATTATTTATCTACCTGCTCTACTTGTAGTAGAATCATAAAAGAACTCGGTATCGGTGATGAATTCACTTATCAAGACATTAAAAAAGATGCTATCACGGAAGGTCAGATTGACGAAATGAAAGCTATGGTCGGTAGCTATGAAGCGCTATTTTCTAGAGTAGCCATGAAATATCGAGCCATGGGCCTGAATGAAATGACCCTAACGGAAGAGGACTACAAGAAATATATCTTGGAAGAATACACTTTCCTTAAAAGACCAGTCTTCATCATAGACGGTCAAATCTACGTTGGCAATAGCAAGAAGAATGTCGAAGCTGTCAAAAATGTGATTTAGTGGTAAGCGAAAGAAGTTTTTACAACACAGCTAATAGACTTAGCCATTCAGATGCGTAAATTGAGAGCACCTAACAGTACTCTTATATGCGACATACCTTTTACATTCTCACACCGATCATTCTTGTCCTTATTGGTCTAGCTGGTTACCTAGATCATCCAGATTGGTTTTATGCTTACATCATAGCTATTCCGCTAGGGCTGATTGGTCTGATCAATCGGTTCCAAAAGACTCATGCCATCTTAAGAAACTTCCCTTTATTGGGTTATTTCAGATATATGTTTGAAGCCATTTCCCCAGAGATCCAGCAGTATTTCATTGAGCGGAGTACTGATGGAAGACCTTACAGTAGAAATCATCGAGCGCTAGTATACCGTCGCGCCAAAAATGTGAACGATACGCACCCATTTGGTACACAATTGGATATCATGAACAATGACTATGAAGCGATTCGTCATTCTATTTATGCAACCGATCCAGCAGAAGATTTTCCAAGAGTGACTATTGGTTCTAGTAAATGTTCTTATCCTTATAGTGCTTCCATTCTGAATATTTCCGCTATGAGCTTTGGTGCATTGAGTAAGAGCGCTATACTAGCACTAAGCTCAGGGGCTAAGAAAGGGGACTTCTATCACAACACTGGTGAAGGAGGTATATCGCATTATCACATTGATGGAGGTGGTGACTTGGTGTGGCAAGTTGGTACGGGCTATTTTGGATGCAGGACCTTGGATGGGGATTTTGATCCGGTAGCCTTCAAAGAGAAAAGTGCCTATCCTCAGGTGAAAATGATTGAATTGAAACTATCACAGGGCGCCAAGCCAGGTCACGGAGGAGTCCTTCCCGGAATCAAGAATACTAAGGAGATTGCGGCTATTCGAGGGATTGAGCCATATACTACTGTGCTATCACCTCCAGGCCATCGTCACATCAAAAAAGCGGAAGACCTGATCTTATTTATCCAACAGCTTCGTGAGCTTTCTGGAGGAAAGCCTGTTGGTTTTAAGCTGTGTATTGGACGCACGGAGGAGTTTATAGAGTTGGTTCAGAAAATGAAAGAATTGAATACTTGGCCTGACTTCATTACGATAGATGGCGCAGAAGGAGGTACTGGAGCTGCGCCTTTGGAGTTCTCTGATTCTGTGGGTCTGCCGTTAGAGCCGGCACTTATTTTTGTGGATGCTACGCTCAAGAAGTACGGTCTGCGAGATGAGATCAAAGTCATAGCAAGTGGGAAAGTACTTACGGCCTTTTCTATTCTAAGGATGCGAGCATTGGGTGCAGATATTTGTAATTCGGCACGTGCCTTTATGTTTTCGCTAGGTTGTATTCAAGCACTGAGATGCAATAGCAACGACTGCCCTACAGGTGTAGCAACACAGGACAAAATGCTTCAGAAAGGATTGGTAGTGACGGACAAATCTGAGCGTGTTTATTATTTTCATCACAATACCATCCATGCCGTGCTTGAACTACTAGGTGCTTGTGGGCTTACTCACACGGAGGAGATCACTATCGATATGTTCGTAAAAGGCGATGAGATGGTAGAGCTCAGCAACCGCTTCTTCCCGGATTCTGTTCAGAATAGAGTGGATGCTTAAAGATATCCAGATATCGTAATTATCTCCATACGACTAGGAATGAAGTAAATAGAGGTTAAAGTATTTATGACGACCTTACTTCTTCTAGTGCAGAGTGACTGATTTTTTCGTGTGTCTTACTTCTCTATCTGCACATCAGTCCCTTTGCTTCATTCTAAACATTCAGCGTATGAAGCTCTATATAAAATACATGGTCAGTTTGCGGTGTAAAATGATGGTGAAAGAAGAGCTTCTAAAGCTAGGTCTTCATTATGTGATTGTCGACTTAGGTATGGTAGAGATACTGGAAGACATCAACGAAGATCAGAGGCAGCAACTGAAATTGAATCTAATGAAATCAGGCCTGGAACTGCTGGATGATAAGAAAAGTATCCTTATCGACAAGATCAAAAATGTGATTGTAGATATGATACACTATTCTGACGAGCTGCCGAGAGTCAATTATTCGGACTATATCAGTGAAAAGATAGGATATGACTACACATATCTATCTAATATTTTTTCCGAAGTGAAAGGGAGCACCATTCAGAACTTCATCATTATTCATAAGATTGAGAGAGTAAAAGAGTTGATTTTGTATAATGAACTTAACCTTACAGAGATTTCCCATAAGCTACATTACAGTAGCGTAGCGCACTTATCCAATCAGTTTAAGAAAGTCACGGGTCTTTCCCCCTCCTTTTATAGGCAACTGCGAGAAAAACGCCAGATGAATCTAGAAAACATGTGATTTATGTAACAATGGCCTTTTGTTGTGTAATGGATTACATGCCGCTAGGCTACATCTTTGTAAAGTAAAAGAAGAAAAACATTTGATATAATACACACCCTCTCCAATACATCATTAATGCCTGCAAAAGGCTCGTAATGGTAGCAACCGTTTGACCATGGCTATGAAAAGAGACCATTAGTTTGATTACGGTTTCAATACAGCCTAAGAACGACAAAGGCTTCTTTCTAATATTTTGAATACAATAAGATGAAAAAAATTACACTATTATTTTTAATGGGATTTGGTATGTCCATTGTTGGACTTGCACAGGATTATAATACGGGCATAGGATTACGCGGAGGCTATTTTAATGGCCTCACTCTCAAACATTTTGTCAGCAGTAACACTGCAATTGAGGGGATTATTAGTAGCCGCTGGAGGGGTCTTCAGGTCACAGGTTTATACGAAATACACAATCAAGCATTCAATACTAACAGGTTGAACTGTTACTACGGCATTGGAGGCCATGTTGGTTTTTGGGATGGCAATCGAACTAATTGGGGCGACAATGGAACCAGCTATACGGTGATTGGGGTAGATGGAATACTCGGTATGGAGTACAATTTTTCCGAAATACCATTTAACCTAAGTTTAGATTGGAAGCCTTCCTTTAACCTAGTAGGGTACACCGGATTTTGGGGTGACGGTGGCGCAGTGTCACTTCGATATATATTCTAGCTGTAAACGGATATTCAAAGTATTGGCAAAACTCTAAATAATACTGCCTCACGAAGCTGATGGCTTTCAGGTTAATTCAGACAGGATGTATGGATCAAAAACCCCTAAAAGCTTCCATTTAATTCAGGCAGGCACTTACCGCTATGTTTCGCTTTTTTCCTCTCCAGAGCACAAAAAGTAGTTGCAGCTTTTACAATAGAAATGCAACGAGTACAGATTTATTAATCACACTTTTAAGTAAGAAAACATGAAATTTCAAAAAGCAATGTGGGCATTTATTATGCTTCCACTTTTAATGATCGTTAGTTGTAATAATGATGACGATGATACTGTAGATCCAGTATCCACGGATAAGGGAGCTCCTTCCGTCTCTTCTACCATTCCTGCCAGCAACTCAGAAAATGTCCCTAGAAATATGACGATTTCTGTCGTTTTTGATGAGGAGATGGACCCTGCTTCAATAAGCGCTACTACCTTCACTGTCAAGCAAGGAACAACTTCTGTAACTGGTGTAGTAGCCTATACAGGCACCATTGCTACGTTTACTTCAGCAGTCAATTTAGCCGCGAATAAGAAATATACGGCGAGCATCACCACAGGCGCAAAAGATGTAGCAGGAAACGCTCTGGCTTCCAATAAGACTTGGGAATTCACAACTGGAGGATCTACGACTACACTGGCTAAAGTGGAACTCGGTGGAGCCAGTAATTATGTGATTCTTGCGAAGACTGCTATTAACAATAGCACAACTTCTGCGATCACAGGAGATTTGGGTCTGAGTCCAGCAGCCACATCATTTATCACAGGCTTGGCTTTGGTTGATTTCACTGGCTATGCCACCTCTACGCAAGTCACCGGAAAGGTTTATGCTGCAGATATGGCTACTCCTACAGATGTAAATCTTACCACGGCTGTCAATAACATGATAACGGCTTACAATGATGCTGCGGGAAGACCATCTCCTGACTTTTTGGAATTGGGTACTGGGAATATTGGAGGCAAAACTCTGACCGCCGGACTCTATAAGTGGACGAGTACTGTCACTATACCAGCCGATTTCACATTGACTGGTGGAGCTGATGATGTTTGGATTTTTCAAATATCTGGCGACCTGACGCAAAGTGCGGCCACTTCTATCACATTGAATGGTGGTGCGCAGGCAAAGAATATCTTCTGGCAAGTGGCTGGTGAAGCAACATTCGGAACCACTTCGCACATTAAAGGAAATATTTTGTCCATGACGGGGATTACGTTCCAAACGGGAGCCTCTCTTACCGGACGTGCCCTTGCTCAAACGGCAGTTATTCTGGATGCGAATGCAATCACTAAAGTGAACTAGATTCTGATTACATTTATCATGAAAATAGCTGCTCAATAAAATTGGGTGGCTATTTTTTTGTTTAAGAGTAGGGGTGTTAATTATTAGTAGACTAATTATTAACATAAGGACTGGTTTGAATGAGAGGTAAATTTTTTTAATCGATTCCCAGCACCTTTTTCGGCACGAAAATAGCATCCTCGCGACTCATCCCTTTTTATTGGGAAGAAAACCATAGAACTTCACGTCATGAATTTTGTACCCAAGTTTAACGTGCTTCCAAAAGCTATTTTATTTACTGCTTTGTTCATCTTTTTTACGGATATATCTGCGCAGATAGATCAGGAGAAAGTGGAGGCCTTCAAAGCTAAAATGGTAGAGGCTGGCGACTATTCCGCTACCCAGATAGATGAGCTTCTCATGAGCGCAGAATTTGATCAATCGATTATTGATAAGATTAGGAAGGCAGCAGAGGGCACAATGACTTGGGCGCGATATCGCAATATTTTCATG